>JBJHCD010000383.1:0-6102 GCA_050485845.1 Pirellulaceae bacterium
CTCAGATGTCTACTGACGTGCGGGTTTCGGCGTGATGAGCGGGGTAGGTGAGGGGGACATTGCAAAATAGAAATTGCGAATTGGCAAAGTGCGTACACAGACGCAGAATCCGCGGTTGTCCGTCATTCTCTAATCTGCATTGACTACTTTGCAATTTGCAATGTCGGACAATTTGACGCGGATTAGACGACTTCGTACCGGCCGTGATGTTCGCCAAAAGGCTCAAGAAATGTGGACAAGGACCAGCGGCTCACGCCTCGGGCTATGGGAGGTGGAACATTCGTCGCAAAGCAGTCGCTCACCGACCTCGGGGCTCGTTCGCCAAAGGCCCGAAGAACAAGGCATTGCAGAAAAGACGCGTCATTCCATACCAATGGCCGCGAAAGTTCGGATTGTCCACCATGATGATGATTCGCCCCGAGCCGACTTGTTGGACCAAGACGCTGGCCGAATCCGCCAAGGGATTGAGGTCGCTCGCCGGGACATAGCCAGCGAAATGACCCGCGTCCTGCTGACGTCCCAAATAGGCCACCGGCGTGGAATAAACATTCCTGGCCGGCTCGAGAAATAGACGCTGATTGCGAAACACGTACATCTGATCCGATGAGTAGCCGTAGGCCAGCGGATGCGTCCTGTCCACGTTCACTCGAAAAATCGCTCCTCGAAGAAGCCCCAACGCATGGTCCTTCTCGGCACTCGCAAACGGCCGACGCCCCGAAACCGCCGAATCGTCGGCGTGGGAGGACTCGGCCGCTTCGCCCGCGGCATTGTCCCGTTCCGAGGCCGGCCCCTCCCGCAACTCGACCGAAGCAAGCTGCCGCGATTTGACCCATGAAATGGCCCTCCCTTGCGCCAGCACTGTTCCTCCATCGCGAAGCCAGCGCTGCAGACCACTGACGGTCGAATCGCCCCATGCCGAGTAACCGCCGCTGGGAAGCAGAATATGGGTGTAGTCGTGGAGGTTCACTCGGGAGAAACGGTCCATGTCCACCAAACTGACGGGAATCCCAAAACGCTCATCCAGCACATGCCAGATCTCTCCCGCTTCGTAAGGCGAGACATCGCCCCCCACCACCAAAAGAATCCTCGGCATCCGGACTCGGCGCAAGGCATCGCTCCCCAAATCGATTCCCCGAGTTGTCAGACCCGATCTTGCCGCCGTAACGGCAACACCATCCTCCTCCGCCGCCGTCCGAAGCGTTTCGACAATCTGCTCGCGGCGATCGGGTTGAATTCCCAAGGGGACCACCAGCGTGCCGCGGTCGAACTCTTCTCCATCCTGCTCCAAAACAAAAGGCTGCTCCGCCACGCCAACTTGAATCTCCTCTTTCAGCAGGCGGTACAGTGTCCGCGGGGCGAAGTAGCCACGATAATCGACGATGTAGGCCAGATCCTCGGAACTCGCTTCCCACGTCCGTGAAGGAAACGATTGTTCCCAGGCATCTTCACCAAGCCACTCCTCGGGCGGCGCCTCGGCCAACTCCGTCCACTGCAAGTTGAACGCGGCCGGCAGCGTCCAAGACGACACGTCATAGAATACATTCTCGGCAAAGTCGGTTTCCCGATCGAAAAGCGTCCTGAGAAAGCGGTACTCTGGTTGTTGCCCAGGAATCACCAGCGAATCGACCGGCCGGTAGGTCTCACCATGAACAGTCACCTGTTCCCGGAGCGAGTAGGCCTGAATGTGATGGTGGCGAAGTATCTCGGCAAACGCATGGAGGCGGGCCGGATCGTTGGGGGCGGAGACAAGGTACCCTTGCACGTCGGCATGCCGAGCTATTTCGAGGGAATTTCGATAGAAGGTACGGAGGTTCTCCTGTAACTCCGCTCGCAAAGCATCGGCTCCTCGCAGGCTGGAGAGCGACGTGCGAACATGGTTGCGAATGGTGAACGGGAAACTCAACTCACCCCACTTTCCCTCCTGCACATGCCCGCGACTGCTGGCCTGTTCAAACAAGATTCCCACACCGCCATGCAAGTCCGGGTAGGTCGAACCTTTGCCTGGGTAGAAATCGTCGAACCGTTCGCGAGTGAAATAGAGCGATCCGATCTCGTCCAACGCCGCCGCGTGAAACGTTCCAATGGCTTCCGTCAATTGGCGAGTCATTTGCGGAATACGCGGATAGTTGCGGGCTTCCACGCCCGGCTGGAAGAAATAGCTCGATCCCGTCTCCATCTCGTGATAATCCAAGAGAACATGGGGCATCCAGCGATGATACTGGATGAGCCGACCGCGGCTCTCCGGATGCTGAGCGGGAAGCCAATCGCGATTCAAATCGAACCAGTAGTAATTGGTTCGGCCACTGGGCCAACTCTGCCGATGTTCGCGATGATTCGGGTCCGCGTTCGCCACTCGCCCCCGGTGATTATTCGCCCAGTGTGCGAACCGTTCGAAACCGTCCGGATTCAAACAAGGATCGATCAGCACAACCGTCGACTTCAAAAAATTCTCCACCTCTCCGCTCCGAGAGGCCGCCAAATGGTAGGCGATCAGCGGAGCCGCATTCGAGGCACTCGGCTCGTCCCCATGGACTCCATATCCCATGTTGATGACCAGCGGCAGTTCGTCCAGCGACGTTTCCACCGAATCGCCTGGGGCTTCGGTGGGTCGGAGTTGCTGGAGATGGGATTTGCGGATCTCCTCCAGTCGATCGTGATTCTCGGGAGAGGTGATAATCGCCAGGATCAGGGGCCGCCCCCCGTGACTGCGAGCGTACTCGAGACAGATCACTCGGTCGCTCGTCGAGGAAAGTTGCTTGAAGTAACCGATCAATTCCGCATGCTCGAGATGCCGCTCGCCAATCTGAAACCCGAAGTAGTCGCTCGGCGAAGGAATGCCGTCTTGATACTCATGATCGGATGGCAAGTAGTAAGACAGTTCGACCCGTTCCGCCAAGAGCGGGAGTCCGAGGAGATGCAGGCAGACAAACGCCGCCGCGCAGTGAAACAGCCGAACTAGAATCTGGTTTCCCTTCGTGAGTAGCTTGCCTCGCCGAGCCATCGCCGGAGCACGTTCGGAAGCAGCGAGCGATTGAGGTATTCGATAGTTTCGATGAAGAGAATTCATGATCTAGCTTCATAAGGTCGGCAAGGAGGGGGAACGGTGAAGGCAGGGGCGGGGCGGATATTCGGGATTTCAAGTCAGCCCAGGGTATGCTCCACGACGGCTTGCGGTCGGGCCCTGCAGGCGTTTGCGACTCAGTATGGTTCGAACCGCGGAACATGCAACCCTGCCGCCCCTTCCACAGACGCGGCGAACACGTGACTTGGACCGACATCCGCAAGGGCTCGTCGGTTATGATGACATTCCGACGGTGTCATTCATCATGAATACGGTGAACAATAAACAACGAACAACGATTTCATGGACATCAGGGGAAGCTTATGTTCCATACCGCATCGCGATCAATGCTTGCTACCTCTCTGTTTGTCGGCCTCTTGACCCTCTTCGCCCATGGGTGGTTCGCCGCACCGGTCGACGCAGCGCCTCCCAACATTCTCTTGATCGTTTCCGACGACCAGGGTTACAACGATCTGGGAATTCATGGCAATGGGATCATCACTCCAACACTCGACCGATTGGCGGCCGAGGGAACTCGGTTGACCAACTTTTACGTCAGTTGGCCTGCCTGTACGCCCTCTCGCGGTAGCCTCCTCACCGGTCGCAGCCCGCAGCGAAATGGCATTTACGACATGATCCGCAATGAGGCTCCCGATTTCGGGCATCAATACACCGCGGCGGAGTATGCTGTCTCGTTCGAGCGGATTGGTGGGATGGATTCACGTGAGTTGCTGCTGCCGGAGTTTCTCGGCAAGGCAGGTTATCGAAGTGCCATCTACGGGAAATGGGACTTGGGGGCGCTGCGCCGGTACTTGCCGACATCCCGCGGATTTGATGACTTCTACGGATTCGTCAACACAGGTATCGACTATTACACGCACGAGCGCTACGGCGTCCCCAGCATGGTCCGGAACTTGACGTGGACCGAGGAAGATAAGGGGACCTATGCCACCTATCTGTTTGAACGCGAAGCTTTGCGGTTTCTCGATGAACCCCGTGGTGAATCCCCGTTTTTCCTCTACCTGCCATTCAATGCGCCTCACAATTCCTCGTCGCTCGACCCCAGGATTCGGACCACCGTTCAGGCTCCCGAGCGATACCAGCGAATGTACCCGCCTGTCGCAGAGGAGACTCGCGAAGTTGCCAGCTTTCGCTACGCTTCTCCAGCCACGGTAACGACTCGAGAGGCGCGAACCCGGGATTACCGAGCGGCCGTGACCTGCATGGACGAGTCGATCGGGAAGGTGCTCGCCAAGCTGGAAGACCAGGGAATTCTTGACGACACGATCGTGATCTTCTTTTCCGACAATGGGGGCGGTGGTGGATCGGATAACAGTCCACTGCGGGGAGGTAAATCGACAATGTGGGAGGGTGGCATTCGCGTCCCCTGCCTCATCCGCTGGCCCGGAGGGAATGTGCCCGCCGGGCAGGTCAACGATGCGTTTCTCACATCATTGGAGATTTTTCCAAGCTTACTCGCCGCCTCGGAGGCTGAGATCCCCGAAACCATGGTGCTCGACGGCTTCAACTGGTGGCCCATTCTTTGTGACGGGAAACCGTCGCCCCGCACTGAGATGTTCTGGCAGCGAAAAGACTGGATCGGGGCCCGAATGAACCATTGGAAGTGGGTCGACATGGGTAACCGCGGAGGGGGACTATTCGACCTGTCCGCAGATATTGGCGAACAAGTCGATCTGTCCGAGGAGCATCCCGAGATATTGAAAACGATCCAGGGACGCTACCGGGCGTGGGTTGCCGAAATGGACGCCGCCGAACCGCGCGGTCCCTTCCGTGACTACTAAAGCCGTCTCATCGAACAGGATCGCCCGTGGGACGGCCATTGACCAACACCCCGACGCAGCGCGAGGTGTATTCGAAGGGATCACCGTCGTACAAGGCGATGTCCGCGTCCTTGCCGACTTCCAAGCTTCCGACACGGTCGGAAATTTGGAGGATCCGAGCGGCGTCGATCGTAATGGTGGCCAGTGCCTGCTCGAAACTCAAACCATGAGCGGCGGTAATCGCCGCTTCGAACAACACGACGCGAACCTTGGGAACATAACCCTCGTAACCGCTCTGCATGGCGACCGGAATTCCCGCTCCCACCAAATGGGCCGCCGTCTCGAAGCTCAAATTCTCGTACTCGCCCGTCGCTCGAATCATCGTGGGATGCAGCAACACGGGAATCTCGGCCCGCTTGATTTCTTCAGTCAACAAGTAGGATTCCGCGGCGCCGTCCAGCCAAATCCGGATACCAAACTCATCGGCCAATCGCAATGCCGAGGCAATGTCCTGGGCCTTGTTGGCGGTGATCAGGAGCGGTACCTGGCCTTCAAGTACCTGCGATAAAGCTTCCAATCGCAGATTGCGAGGAGGCAAAGTCGCCTTGGCTCCGTTTGTATCCGATCCGTTTGTATCCGATCCGTTTCCTTTAGATACGCTTCTCTCGGCTTCATTTCTCTCGGCTCCGTTCGACTCGGCTCCCTGTTCGGCGGGCCCTTCCCCCTCCACCCCGCGGTTCCGGTCTGTCTCGTCCTGCTCCGTCTCGCCTTTCTCGCCGCCTCGCTGTTCGGCTCGCCGAACATTCTCCAGATACTCGCCCGCCTTGATCAATTCCTGCCGCAGCATGGCCATCTGTTTTCCGCGGGTTCCGGGTGACCCTTGATTTCGCCGCGCGGCCGGCCCCAAGGTGGCCACCACCGCGGCGGTCTCACGAACCAAGGCCTCTTCGACCGTCTGTCCCACGGTCTTGACGATCAATGTCTGACCGGAAATCAGTTCCCGCGATGCGTGACCAGTATGTAGCGTGGTTACGCCAAAGCCGCGGAGATACCCAACCAGTTCCTCCTGAATGTTAATGGCGTCCAGGGCCCGCAGTTCCGGTTGAATGGCCTCGCTGCTATCCAATTGATCTTGGTCCTGGGACTGGTTGAAGATACCGGTCAATCCCGCCGTGGCATGGGCATCGATCAACCCGGGTGTCACGACCTTGGCTTCGAAAACTTCGGCATCGGGTGGGATGTCGACTTGATCCGCCGGTC
>JBJHCD010000384.1:0-6061 GCA_050485845.1 Pirellulaceae bacterium
GGCCCTATCGCACCCGACCTGGGAAATGGGCCCCAAAATCACCGTTGACTCGGCCACCATGATGAACAAAGCCTTGGAAATCATCGAAGCCCGGTGGCTGTTTCAACTGCAACCCGAACAGATTCAAGTCGTGATCCACCCCCAATCCGTCGTACACTCCATGGTCGAATTCGTTGATGGCTCCGTAATCGCTCAGCTGAGCCCCCCCGATATGCGAGTTCCGATTCGATACGCACTGACTTATCCGGAGCGTTGGGATGGTCCGGCCGATCGGCTCGATTTGACGGAACGGTGGTCACTTGACTTCGAGCCACCCGACCCCGCCCGTTTTCCAGCCATCGGGCTGGGCTATGAAGTCGCTCGGGCCGGTGGAACGACCGGGGCCGTGCTGAATGCCGCCAACGAAGCGGCGGTGGAACAGTTCTTACAAGGCAACCTATCCTTTAGCCGAATCGTGCCGGCGTGCCGAGCGGTCCTGGATAGTCACAATTATGACCCCTCGCCCTCGCTGGATGACCTGATCCGGATCGATACCTGGGCGCGGGAGGAGGTAAATCGGTGGGTATGTACTTGATCGGCAGCCTAGTGGAAGCATTACTGGGCCTTCCCAACACGCTCTGGATGATCTTTCTCGTCGCCGTCGGCATCGGATTGGTCATCTTCGTCCACGAATTGGGGCACTTCCTGGCGGCCAAAGCCTGCGGAGTGAAAGTGGAAAAGTTCTACGTCGGCTTCGACACTCCTTCCTGGAGCCTGTTCGGATTGCCGATGCCGGGCCGCATCTGTGCCTTCCAGCATGGCGAGACGGAGTACGGCATCGGAATCATCCCCCTCGGGGGATATGTCAAGATGCTCGGCCAAGACGACAATCCAACTCGAGCAGCCGAGGAGGCCGAGCGAACTCGAATTCGCTCCGATTCCCAACCAGACAACGTCGCGGCAGACAAAGACGCCGCAGCCGAAGCTCCAGTTGCCGGTGCCGAGCAGTCGTCGGCCATGTCACCCTCTCAACAAGACGCCCCACGCCGCGCGGCCTCCGGCACGGCCGCCGATGCCGACCGAGATGACTTCGTCCTCGATCCGCGCAGCTACACCGCGAAAACCGTCCCCCAGCGGATGCTGATCATCTCGGCCGGGATCATTATGAACCTGATCTTCGCGGTGATCTTCGCGGCGATCGCTTATCGCGCGGGCGTTCTCTACCTGCCGGCTCAGATCGGCAAGGTCGCGATGGGGGATCCCGCCTGGGCCGCCGGCGTCCAGCCCGGAGACAAAGTCCTTCAGATCGGACGCTCCGGTGGTCCACAGGAGCATATTCGTTTCGACAAAGACCTCCAGCTGAAAGTCGCGCTGGCTGGAATCGGCCGGGAAACCGCCGATCCAGTCGATTTTCTGATACGGTCGGGTGACGAAGCTCCTCGTTGGATGACCATTCAGCCTCGACATCGGATCAAGGATGGCCGATCCCCTGGGATGATCGGCATCACCTCCCCCCTCACCACCACGCTGGCCCCCGAGCGACCGGCCGTCCCATTCTTTGCCGCCGGCCGAGCCAGCCCCTCCTTCCAAGGTGGTGACCGTATCGTCGGCATCAATGGCCAATCCCTCCAACGCCCCCACCCCAACGAGCAGGGTGACTTTATTTCCACGGAACTCGAGGACGTCCTCGCTCGACAAGTCGCCGAGCCGGTGCGATTGACGGTGGAACGCGTGGAAGAGGGGAGCGAAACCCCAGCGACGGTGGATATCGAAGTTCCCCCTCAACCCTTCCGTTGGCTCGGCTTCAGCTTGGAAATGGGCCCCATCGTGTCCCTTCGCGCCGGATCGCCGGCCGAGCGGGCGGGAGTCCAATTGGGAGATGTTCTGGTGGCCGTGGATGGCGATCCCGTCGGCGATCCCATCACTCTCGCCCAACGCCTCCATCGTCGGCTGCCACTCCACGACACGGAATCGGATGCGGAGGTGCCCGACACCGAAGCTACCACCGGAGGAGAGCATTCGCCCACCCGCCGCCTGACTGTGCGGCGAGGTGACGGAGAATCGGCGGAGACCATTGATTTCGAAGTCCAGCCGGAAGATCTGGTCGCCTTCGATCCTCTCGTGGCCCAGGGAAGTTTTACGGGTGTCGAGTCGCTGGGAATCGCCTATCAGGTCTTTCCGGTGATCGGAGAAGTAGCCCCCGGTTCGGCCGCCGAACAGGCTGGACTTCAGGCCGGGGATCGACTGACAGCGATGAAATTCGAGGCTCAAGACGAGGCGGTTCGGGAAACCGCCGTGGAATGGTTGACCGAGCAATTCGAAACTCGCCAGGAACTCGACGACGACTCGTTCAACGGAGTTTTCCTCTCCGGCAGCCTGCAGCAACTCCCCGAGGGAATCGAAGTCCACTTGACCGTGGATCGAGAAGGCTCGGTTAGGGACGTGGTGCTTCCCTTGGTCGAACAGCCCGACATGTACTATGTCGATCGAGGTCTCCGGCTCACTCCTCTGCAGCGAATTCACCGAGCGACCGGATTGGTGGAGACCATTTCGCTGGGATACCGCGAGACGGTCGAACGGTTGTCGGAAGTTACCAGCGTGCTGGGAATGCTGCTGACGGGCCGAGTTTCGGTGACGAACCTGGGGGGCCCCGTCCGAATTGCCGCCTTCGCCGGATCCGAGGCCTCGCTCGGTATTCCTCGGCTACTGATGTTTCTCACGTTTCTCAGTGCGAACCTCGCCCTGTTGAACGCCCTTCCGATTCCCGTGTTGGACGGAGGACATTTTGTGTTCCTACTGGTCGAAGGGGTCACTCGGCGACCGGTTCCCGAGCATATCCAGATGTCCCTGACATTCGCTGGATTCGTGGCCCTGATCTCGCTGATGCTGTTCGTGTTCGCCAATGACTTTCTGTGGTTGTTTTCCGTTTGATCGCGTTTAACGGCGTCTAATGGCGATTGATGCCGTTTTTGATCGAGTTTTTGATCGAGTTTTTGATCGAGTTTTTGATCGAGTTTTTTGGCGTTTGATGGCGGCGTTTCCTGGCACCACTTCATGGCCCTCGACGATATTCGCGTGCATTTTCCGGGAGTGAGATTGGTTCTGTTCGATGCCGTCGGCACGGTCCTGACGCCTCGACGTCCGGTGGCCGAGGTGTATCACCTTCATGGAAGTCGTTTCGGCAGTCGGCGAACGCTTGATCAGACCCGCGACCGATTTCACGCTGCTCTGCAAAGGAATGCGGGGCGAGCGATCGAGCCGAGATGGGAGGGACGTCCGGCGCGTTACTCCGCTTGGCTCCGGGCAAATACGGATGAAGGTCGCGAGTTTCTTCGGTGGCGGCGGATTGTGGCGGATGTTTTCGACGACATTCCCGATCGATCCGGCGAACTGTTCCTCGAACTCTGGCGCCATTTCGCCCGGGCCGAAGCCTGGGAAGTCCAGCCGGAGTGGGGCGACGTCCGGACGGCTTTGGAAAAGCTTGGCGTACAAGTCGGAATCGCCTCGAACTTCGACCAACGACTTGCCTGCCTCGCCGAGGAGCTTCGGCCCCTGAGGGACCTCCGGCATCTGTACTACTCCTCACGACTGGGCGTTTCCAAACCCGATCCTCGGTTCTACCGGGCGATCGAGCGTCAATCGGGGCTCGGAGGGTCGTCGATCCTCCTGATCGGCGACGATCCGCTGCACGATGTGATTGCTCCCCGGCAGCTTGGCTGGCAGGGACTCTGGTGGAATCCCCCCGAACTGGCCGACACTGCCAAGACCGACACTGCCAAGAACGACACTGCCAAAAACGACAGTTTCGGCGAGCTACCCCGTCTCGGTCGTTTTTGCGACCTTCTGCGGTTCTCGCCTTGTGACAAATAGCGGCTTTGCGGTAGCATGGCGACGCTGCCGGATGCGAATTCGCAACGCGGTGGCCGTGCAATCACATTCGGAACGCTCTACTGGGAAAGGATTTCCAACCGATGAAGGTGTCACTCGGCGAGCTGGCTCGGGCAGTCGGAGGGGAACTGCAAGGGAGTGCCGATTTACTGATTGAGAATGCCACAACGCTGCGGGACGCGGGGCCGGCGGACATTACCATCGTAGACAGCCGAGTCTACGCCCAGAGATTACAAGGGCAACAAATTGGGGCCGCGGTGGCGCCGCCGGGGCTTCTTCCCGCCACCTGCAACGCGATCCTGGTCGAGGATTGTCATCGGGCCTTCGCCCAGATCGTTCAGCGGTTTCGCCCCACTCCATGCCGACCCGCCGCCGGCATCAGTCCCGCGGCAATGGTTCACCCCACGGCAAAACTGGGTGCGAACGTCACCGTGTACCCGCACGCCCACATCGACGCGGATGTAATCATCGGCGACGGGACCATCGTGCATAGTGGAGTTTCCATTTTGGCCGGTTCGCGAATCGGCGAGAACTGCACGCTGTTTCCCAACGTGGTGCTGTACGAGGGAACTCGAGTCGGCAATCGCGTGATCATTCATGCCAATGCCTCGATCGGCGCGTACGGATTTGGTTATTCGACCCAGCAGGGACGACATCAGTTGTCGGCCCAGTTGGGCTATGTCGAGCTGCAGGACGACGTGGAGATCGGTGCCTGCACAACCATCGATCGCGGAACGTACGACGCCACGGTGATTGGCGAAGGGACCAAAATCGATAATCAGGTGATGGTGGCCCACAATTGCCGAATCGGCAAACATAATCTCCTCTGCTCGCAGGTCGGCATCGCCGGTAGTTCCTCCACCGGAGACTACGTCGTGATGGCGGGACAGGTCGGGATTCGAGATCATGTGCACATCGGCACCGGTGCCGTGATCGGAGCCAAGGCTGGTGTCCACGGCGACATCCCCGACGGGGAGAAGTACCTCGGAATTCCTGCCACCCCGGAAAAGCAGCAGCGGTCGATACTGATGAGTTTGGCCAAGCTCCCCCAACTTCGGAAGCAGGTCCGCGCCCTCGAGCATCGGCTGGAAGCGTTGACGGAAGAACTTCCCCAATCGGAAAATCGTCCCGACGCGGCCTGAACCGGCTCGCTGCGAATGTCTTGGACGTGCCTCCCAAGCGTAAGATGCCGACGATGATTCCCCCTCGCTCCCAATCCGCTCCCGATCTCGACGGCTCCACCTCCCGGATGTCGTCGAGTGTCGCTCGGCCCGAGCCGGTGATTTCCGGTCCAGTGGTTCCCGATGCAGTAATTTGCGAGCCGATGATTTCCGACCAAAGTTTTTCCAAACCGATGTTTTCCAAGCCAACTACTTCCGACGCCATGGCTCATGCCCCTGCGTTTCCGGATCGGATTGGGTTGGTGGCGGGTTGGGGTCGCCTTCCGATCGTGGTGGCGGAAACGCTGAAACGCGAGGGAAAAGAAGTCTATTGTTTGGGGGTCAAGGACCACGCCGATCCGCAACTGGCCGATATCTGCGACGATTTCCAACCCGTCGGGCTCGCTCGACTCGGCGCCGCCATCCGATACTTCCGCCGGCGACAAATCGTCCAAGCGACCATGGCGGGCAAGATTCACAAGGTGTTGATGTTCCAGCGATTTGCTTGGCTGAAGCATTTTCCCGATTGGCGATGCGTGCAAACGTTTTATCCTCATTGGATTACCAAAACCCGTGACCGCAAGGACGACACTTTACTGGCAGCCGTTGTCGACGCTTACGCAAAGGACGGAATTGTGTTCGCCCCCGCCACCGATTTTGCTCCCCAACTGCTGGTACGTCCCGGTCAGCTCACCGGACGCCGCTTGACCACTTCCCAACGGAAAGATATCGCCTTCGGCTGGCAACTCGCCAAGGAAATGGGACGACTCGACGTCGGTCAAAGCGTGGCCGTGAAGGGCCGAGCCGTTCTGGCGGTCGAGGCCGTGGAAGGGACGGATGAATGCATCAAGCGAGCTGGAACGCTCTGTCCATCAGGTAACTTTACCGTGGTGAAGGTGGCAAAGCCGGATCAGGACATGCGTTTCGACGTCCCCACCATCGGACTCGGCACACTGGAAACCCTTGTCTCCGCCGGAGGAACCCTGCTGGCCGTCGAAGCCCACAAGACCATCGATGTCGCTGTCGTAGCGAGC
>JBJHCD010000385.1:0-6054 GCA_050485845.1 Pirellulaceae bacterium
CGGAAAGACCCTCAAAAAGTTCCTCCAACAGTCCCTCGGAAAAACTGTCGGAAAAACCTTCGGGATCAGTCCCATTTCGCTGTTCGGCTCGGGAACCTCGCGAGGGATCCGTCGAGGAACCATTCGATCGAGGTGACTCGAAGGGAGCCGACCGGGGCCGGTAGTCGTCGGACAGATAATCGTCGCCCCCCAGGGAGACTTGCGACTCGCCACGGACCGAGGCCGGGACCAACCAGGGGGCATAGGTTCCGAACCGAGCCCCAATGCCGGCAGGATCCCGGTTGGACAAGGTCCAATTCCCCGGCATCCACCAGAGAATAAGCTGACCGATCGTCAGCCCCACGACGCCCCCCGCCACGATCTTGACGACTTCCCGAATCGGCTTGCCCCCTGAATTCCGAGCACGAGAGCGGGTGGGGCGACGCGGCTGAGGCCGCAGTGACGAAGATGGTGACTCGTCCTCCCGAACAAAAGATGGTGGTCGCGACGGAGCGTCGGGGGGCGCCAAGCGAAAATCCTGGTCCTCGTCTTCCCGTATCTCCTCCGAGATCAAAGTCGGACTGGACCACCCCTTCTCAAGTTGTGAATCGCCGCCCGAATCGCTTTCCGATTCGCTCACAGAAGCACTCTCTGAATCGCTCTCTGATCGGCTTTCTGATTTGTCCGTCGAATGACTTTCCGAATCGACATCCGTGGGCTCCGCTCTCAATGCTCGGATGGAAGGGAGAGAGAAGTCGGGACGAAGCGGGGCGGCGGTAGCTTGGATCGGTTGCTGGTCCTCGGACGGCGACTGCCCGACCACAATCAGCGGGGGAGGGAGTTGGCTCCGGATCTCCGCCAGCGGATAAACCTCGGCACAGTACGGACACTGCACCAGCAGGTCCGCGCCACTTCCTTCCGGCAAGGTGACCGCATCCCCACAATGAGGACAGGAGACGACCGAGGGCATGCGTTACTCCGAATTTAAGGGGAGTCTTGAGCGGTGGAGTTGGCGGAATCGAACCATGCAACGTTCCCTAAGTGTAGCTTCTGAATTCGGATGGAGCGCGCGAAACACTCGGTTGTACTTCGCCGCGGACTTGCCGAGGCCATTCAGGGCCAGGACCTGTACAGAGCTTGCCCGCACCCTAAAATGTTGCAGAGCAACTCAAAATCGCGATCCGCTGCTTCCCCCCCTTCCCCATTCACTTCGCAGGGCCCACCGTCACGGACCGGCCTGAATCAACGGGACACCCACGCTTTCATGATAACCTCCGACGCTCGAATCGAGCAAATTGAAGCTCGACTGGCCCCCCTCCGCCAGCAGTTGCTCTCGCACCCTCTTTACGGGCGACTCGAGAGCCCCGACGACTTACGGATCTTCATGGAACACCATGTCTTCGCGGTCTGGGACTTCATGTCCCTGCTGAAGGCGTTGCAGCTTGAGCTGACCGGAGTATCGGTTCCCTGGCTGCCCGCCCGCTGGCCCTTCGCCTGCCGAATGATCAATGAGATCGTCCTGGCTGAAGAAAGCGACGAGGATGGGGTGGGAGGATTTGCGAGTCATTTCGAGCTGTATCGCGGGGGGATGTTGGCTGCCGGAGCCGATCCGTCGCGTATCGACCGGCTCGTTGACTTGTTGCGAGAGGGAGTCGACCTGGAAGTTGCCCTGATGAAGGTCGAAGCGTCTCGTGCCGTTCAGCAGTTCGTCCTGCAGACTTTTCGAGTCGTTCGCGGGGGAGAGATCGCCGCCGTGGCAGCGGCGTTCACCTTCGGACGGGAAGACCTGCTTCCAGACGTCTTCCAGCGGATCGTGGATGAAATGAATGACCAGACGGAGGGGAGCTTCGAGCTGTTCCAGTACTACCTGGCTCGACACATTGAACTCGATGGAGAGACGCACGGCCCGCTCGCTCGCCAACTGCTCCAGGTTCTCTGCGGAGACGACGACGCCCGCTGGATGGCGGCCGAGCAGGCGGCAGTCTCCTCGCTCGAGTCGCGGTGTGATCTATGGGATGAGATCCACCGTCAGCTAGAAGAGCGGCGGGTGAACCAACCCGCCCTGAACGCGCGGCCCCTCCGTTGAGTCTTGAGCCGTTGACCCGATAGATCTTGACCCTTGAGTCTTATGGCGTGAGGCTTCGGATCGCTTTCCGAAAAGTTTTTTCGGCAAGTGTTCGGAACGTTCCCCTGGAAATGGATCCGAGGTGGCCGGGCCGCGAAAACGGATTCGATGAGCTGGTAGCTGAGCCCGCCATGGCCCTAACGCTTTGCCGCTCGACTGCGTGTCCCCTTCTTGGGGCTCGACTTCGATTTGCGAGACCCCCCCTTTGCTTTCTTGGTCTTGGTGGCCCTGGCGGTCTCCTGCGTGTCGGGAAGGCGACGGACGGCCGTCTTCTTGGCCTTGGCGGATTTCCGTTTTCTTGGAGCGACCTGGGCCGAGTCCCCGGAAGAAGTCACTTCCCTTCGGCGTTCGCTTGGTTGCGATTTTTTCGTCGCTCTGGCTTTTTGGGTGGCCGTGTCGGTTTTCCCGACCTTCTTCTGGCTCGCGGCCTCTTTCTTCTTCGTCACCTTCTTCTTGGTGGTTCCCCGCGACTTGGTCCGGGCGCTACTTGAGGCTGCGAGCCCGGAAGTTGTGGACTTTTTCTTTCTCCCCGCCGTTGTTTTTGCTTTCTTGCGACTTCCTTGGCGAGACGAACGGTTGGAGGAGTCGGACGAAGTGCGCTTCGCCGAAGAGCGACTCTGTTTCGGGGGGCTCTCATTGGTCGATTCCAGTTCGATACCGAACAAGGCGGAGAGGTCTTCCCCGTCCAGTTCCGAAGAACTCCCCGCACTCAGCGCTTCATCGACCGCCTCGAGGCTGGCTTGTCCCAGCAGATGCGTATGATCGACATTTCGCAGCAAGAACAGCAGTTCCGGAGAATCGTCCAGTCGGGCTCCCACGCCGTACAGGACGGCAGCGACGTGCTTGCACATCGTCGCCCAGTCGGGGCAAGAGCAACCGAGTTTAATTTCATCGGGTTGGGGAAATAGGCCATCCCTTCGGCGGGTCAGGCGCTGCATGACTCCCGAATCGAACCTGCCGGCCAGTAGGTCGAGGAGGGAGTCGATCGAATCCGAGCAATCCCCGCAAATCGCCTTCCAGACCCGATCCTGGAGCGGTGTAAGGTGGATCTTGACCTCATAGATATCCGAGCCACTCACCAGGGAGGTGACCGTCCCTTTTTCGATCTTCAGATCAATCACGGACCCATTGCGCACATAGGTCCTTCCCCGAGGAAGCCGATTGGCAAAGTCGCTGTACTGTTCGAGGTTTTCACACCAGGCTTTGCCCCAAAAGGTACGAGCGATCGCGCGCCCCTGAATCTCGATGGGCTGGAGTTGTCTCCCTTGCTTGCTCATCTGATTGGCAAGCCGCTTCGCTCTTTGCCTTCTCTGAGCGACCGGAACGTAGGGCTGCCATCCCCAATGGTTCATCTCAATCCCTTTTCCGAAGTTCCCGAAGTACCGTTCCCTGACGATTCACCATCGATGTCGGCCTGTCACTCTCGCCTGCACCATCGCAGTCACCGATCGCAGTCACCAATCGATTTTCAGCCGATTCTGCCACTGAGTTGTCCTGGAATCCATCCCCCCGGTGCCTGATTTCGAACGATTGTGTCGGATCCATACTTTCCTGGCAACTGAATCTCGGTATCTGATTCCCTGCTTCTGTTTCTCGGTACATTGGCTCGCGGGCGAGCCTCTGATTCGAACATCCTCCGTTTATTCCGCCATTCCGCCTATTCCGCGACGGCGCGATTGAGGTCCAGCGAGAGGAACTCGATCAGTTCGTCGTCCTTCATTTCGGTGAGAACCTTCTCGGTTCCTTCCCCGAGCAGTTGGTCGGCTAGTTCCTGTTTTTCCGCGATCATGCGGTCGATCCGTTCCTCAACGGTCCCCCGGCAGACGAATTTATGGACGAGTACGTTTTTCTTCTGCCCGATGCGGAACGCCCGGTCGGTCGCTTGATTTTCGACGGCTGGATTCCACCAACGATCAAAATGGATGACATGGGAGGCAGCAGTCAGATTGAGTCCACTTCCTCCCGCCTTGAGTGAAATCACGAAGTAAGGAGGGCCGCCATCCTGCTGGAATTGCTGGACGAGCTGACTCCGTTTCTTGACGGCCACGTCCCCATGCAGCACGAGGCCCTCGCGGCCGAAAATACCGGCCAGATGGTCCGCCAGGGGATCCGTGAGTTGGCGAAACTGAGTGAAGACGAGAACTTTTTCCTGGCGTTCAACAATCGGCTCGCACAGTTCGACCAACCGTCGCCATTTGCCGCTCTCCAATTGCTCGTAATTCGAAGTTCCCAAGAACTGAGCGGGATGATTGCAGATTTGCTTCAATTGCATCAGGGTATTGAGCACCGCGCCGCTGCGCCGGATTCCCTCGGTGGCTTCAAGACGTCGTTCGAGGTCCTGAACCGCCTTGGCGTAAAGAACGGCCTGCTTCTTGGAGAGGGAGCATTCCGTTCGCATTTCGGTCTTTTCGGGGAGATCGCGAATGATGGTCCGGTCGGTCTTCATCCGCCGCAAAATATAGGGGCGGACCAGTGTTCTCAAGCTACCGTAGGCGTCGACGTCGTTCTGCTTGTTCAGCTTCTGGACATAAGTCTTGAACTGCGTGGCAGTTCCCAAGAGTCCGGGCGAGCAGAAGTCGAGCAGCGACCAGAGTTCTCCCAAATGATTTTCCACTGGAGTGCCGGTCAGAATGAAACGCCGGTGGGCCCGCAGCTTCTTGACCGACCGAGTTTGAGCGGAGGAACTGTTCTTGATGGCTTGTGCCTCGTCCAAGATCGCCAATCGCCAGTTGACTTCCGTCAACCATGTCCAGCGGCGGATCAGCGGATAGGTCGTGATCACCAGGTCATAAGGAGCAATCGTTTTCGCGGGCTCGTCCTTCAACCGTTCCAGTAACTCCTCCGACGCTTCGGAACGATGAGCGATCAAGACGCGGAGGGAAGGAGCGAAACGTTCCAGTTCCTGTTTCCAGTTTCCCAAGAGTGACGCGGGAACGACCAGCAGACTGGCCCTCCGCTTCTTGACCGTGGACTGATTCTTGATCAGAAGCAGCAGTGAGATGACCTGAATCGTCTTGCCGAGCCCCATGTCGTCGGCCAGGCAGCCTCCCAACCCCAATCGGTCCATGAACCAGAGCCAACGGACGCCCGCTTCCTGGTAGGGGCGAAGTGTCGCTCGAAGTTCCTTTCCTGGATGAGCGGCCTGGAGCATGTCGGGTTGGCGAAGTCGCGCCAATTGCTCTCGCAGCCATTCGCCCGCCGTGACCCGCGACCAGTCTTGTGTTTCCTGCTCGAGATCTTCATCGCGAGTGAGTTGGGCTCCGGCCAGCAATCGCATCCCCCGGATGAAGTCCATGCCGTCCGGATGTTCCTCCTCCACGGTCTGCCAGTGCTGGAGTGCTTGCTGGAGCTTCTCCCGATCGACTTCGACCCACTTTCCCTTCAGCAGCACCAGTTGCTCGGACGTCTCCAGAATTTCCCGGCACTCTTCAGGCGACAGAGTCTCGTCACCTAGTGCCAGCGAGATGGAGAAATCGAGCAGAGAAGAATCGTCGGAGGACCGAGCTTGCTTGGAACCCAGTTTGACTTGAACCTGAGGGCGGGTGGGGCGGCGAGGATTCCACCAATCGGGAATCCGCACCACGACTCCCGATTGCTCCAGTAGGGGAACTTCGCCCAAAAACCGCCTGGCCTGGGCCACGGACCAGGCCTGAGGATGAAAAATGGCCTTCGTATCCAGAAGTTCTCGCACGAGGGTAGATCGCTCCGCCGCTCGGCGCACCGGCTCCATCAGCGACTTCAGCGCCTCGCGATTCTCGGTCCCCGCATACTCGCGCAGGGCTTGTCCGAGAGGGAGGTGCTGCAACCGTGATTGGGCGGAAACACGATGAGCGTAAGTTGCCATGAAGGCGAAGGGATGCTCGGTCGAGCGTTTGTTTTCCGCCAGGTGAAACGTCACTCTTCCCACGAGATGCCGAAATGGATTAATCGACTGGAGAAAGCCGTCAGCC
>JBJHCD010000386.1:0-6054 GCA_050485845.1 Pirellulaceae bacterium
ATACTTGGCATTCTTAGGATGGGAATGATGTTCACGACGTGGATTTTATAGTGGCAGCGAGCCTGGCCAATCTGGCTGGGTGTCCTGTTGGTGTGGGGAGCATGGACCGTAACCGCCTCTGCGCAGATCTTCGAGCGGGCGGAGGATGAGGACCGGACAATGATCTATCGGATCACGCTCCGCCCCCAGTCTCCGGAACCACCCGTGATGCGATACCAGCTACTCCCTTCCTGGGCAGAGACACGCGATGCCAATGCCGCACCTCAATACCATCGAGCCATCCTGATCATAAGCCAGACCATGTCGCAAGTCACGGAGAAGCAGGAGCTTTGGGAGCAGCTGGATTCGTGGCGGACAATGCCATTGGAACAGCTGCCCCAGGAGGAAGTCGAGCACAAGGTGGGCATGTTTTCTAATGCGCTGCAGGAAGTTCATTTCGGAGCGCGACGCCGGTACTGTCATTGGGACTTGCCGATGGAGGAGCAAAAGCAGGACCTGTTCGCGATCCTGCTTCCTGAGATTCAGGAAATGCGATCCATCGCCCGAATTCTCGCGGTGCGGATCCGCCTCCAGTTGGCTCGAGGCAATTTAGACGAGGCGATCACTGACCTGCAGACCGGTTACGCGATGTCACGGCATGTTGGGGAGGACAACTTCCTTGTCAGTGGGCTTGTGGGGATGGCTGTCGCTTCAATCATGCATGAACAGCTACTCACCGCCCTGTCGCTTGAGAATGCTCCCAACTTGTATTGGTCCCTCACCCGTTTGCCCCATCCTTTCATTGACATTCATGGTTCGCTGGAAGTCGAGTGGGATAGTGTGTTCATGGTACTTCCCGAGTTGCTTGAGGCTCGTATCGAGACATATTCGGAGGACGGCTGGAACGAACGGCTGCATTCGGTGATGGATCGAATGCGACCCTACTTGCCACGAAGCGATCCTCTTGAACGATTGGTGGGACCGGTCACGTTGTTCAGCCAATTGGATATTATCCGAAATCTACTCGTCGAGCGAATGGGATATGCACGGGATGAGGTGGAGGCGATGCCGGCCAGTCGGGCGATCCTATTGTACTCGGGCCTGGCCTTCGAGCGATTGCGGGACGATTCCTATCGCGCGGCGCGATTGCCTTATCACCAAGCTGTCCGATTCTACCGTGCCGATCAAGAGCAACGAGAAAAGGCCCAACAGTCGATCGATCCCCTGCGATTGGGAGAGATGTTTTCACCATCGGCCGAGCATCTCCACAGGTCGATGGCGGTGGGACAGCGTTTCATCGAGCTGCTGCGGGTGGTCGAAACAATTCGAGACTTTGCACAGTCGCATGGCCGGTTGCCCGAGTCGCTGGAGGAAATCGACGCATTACCAGTTCCCCTCAATCCCATTTCAGGAGAACCATTTGTTTATCGCCGGCATGACAACCAGCTCACCCGTTTCACGCTCGAGAGCCGCGATTCGGCCACGGGCAATCAGGTTCGCGTGATCGTCGACACGCAGGTCAAGAACTAACTTCGGCTTATCTTACAAACAACTTTCTCACGGCCCCTGCCCCGTGCTTGCCAGGAGATTCCAGCATGTGCAGCTCCTTGACGCCGCTCACGGCCCTTCTAATCACCGCCATGTTCCTATCCCCATGTCCCGCAGCGGCTCAGGCCGATCCCGGCACGCGGTTCATCCCGCCTGATGCGATTGCGGCGGTGGTGGTCAAGCCGAGTCAATGGTGGCGAAATCCTCTAATTCAGATCATGCCGACTGAATTGATTTCGCTGGAATCTCGGAACGTTGTGGGGCTGGCACCGGAAGAGATTTCCTCTGTGTTGGTCTTTGGGGGATTGCCGGAACCAGACGGCCGGCCTCGATTTGCCATCGTGCTGGAGACAGCCCAACCGTACGACTTGAAGCAAATCCTGCCGCGCCAGCAGGAAGAGGGAGTTTTGAGCCTTCATGTGCACGAGAATTCCGGAGTTCGCTACCTCAAGTCGAATCGGAGCGATTTTGTAAGTGTCTATCCGCTCAGCGAAACGACTTGGTTAAGTGCCTTTCCCGATATGCTCGAGTCCCTCCTTCGACGCATGGATTCCGAACCGGAGGGCCCCTTGGCGGAACTGGTGCGGCAGGGGCGAAGGGAAGCGGAGCTGCAGGTTTATGCCGTGGCCGAACCGATGAGGGAAATGGCTCGCTTCCTGCTTGGATCACCTCAGCTGCCCGAGCCATGGCGGCAGTTCCGCAGTGTGCCGGACCAACTTCGGCATCTGGAACTGTATGCCGATCTGTCGACAGCCGAAGGCGAGATCACGTTGCTGTTGACTGGACGTAACGTGGACGGTGCCGAGAAGCTGGAATCGGCGGTGGGCCAAGTATTGGAACTGGCCTCCAGGATGACAACGAGAATGGCCGAGTCGCGGGATGCTGGCAATCCGCAGGCCCAAGCGCTGGCCCAGTATCAGGCGAGGATGATGGAGCTGCTCCGGGACATTCTCGAGCCGACGCGGCAGGGAGATCAGGTACGGATAACGACTGCCGGAAAGGAACAGCTTTCGCCCCATGTGGTGATGGCTGGGACTGCGGCACTGCTGGTACCGGCCCTGGAAGGCGCGAGGACGGCGGCCATGCGCGACAGCTCGACGACCAAACTGAAGATGATTCTGCTGGCGATGCATAACTATTACGACACTCACGGCAACATGCCTTCCCAGGCCAGCCGGGATACCGACGGCCGGCCACTGCTGTCGTGGCGAGTTCACGTGTTGCCGTTCGTTGGCCAGCAGGAGCTCTACCAACAGTTCCGGCTCGACGAACCATGGGACAGTCAGCACAATCTTGAGCTGGCCAAGAGAACTCCCCCTCCGTACGTCTCCCCGGCCAATCCGGAACTGGCCGAGCAGGGACAGACTCGATTCCAATACCTGCTTGGCGAGGGCCTCCCGGCCAGCTCGCACCAGGAACTGCAATTCCGACACATCACCGATGGAACGTCCAACACGCTGGCGGTGGTCGAGGCGCCCGCTGATCGAGCGGTCATCTGGACCAGGCCCGACGACTTGGAAATTGATTTGGAGGAACCGGTCAGTTCCTTAGTGGGCGCGGGTACGGAGGGCTTTCTCGGAGCCCGATACGACGGCAGCGTCCGCTTTTATCAAAAAACGATTCGCAACGAGACGCTCAAGAAGCTGTTGACCCATGCCGGCGGTGAAATCATCGCCCGCGACGAGCTGGACTAAGGTCTTAGGGCGGCATCGTGGCGTGAGGTCACCTGCACATACTCCGTCCGTTTAACGGCAAGCCGCAGTCGGAGCGTTTGAGGCTGTGGATTTTGGGGCCGCTTTCAGGAAGCGACTAAGTGCAAAAAGGGGAAGGCTCAGAAGACACCCTTCCCGTTTTATTTTTCCCGTTTCATTCTTCCTCCCATCTCACCCCCCCGCCTTTCCGCCTTTTCCTGACTTCCAGTTCATCTTGCCGGAAAAGGAGAGACTTCTTATCATCACAGACCCGATGCTTCTCAGAGAGAGATTCTGCTGGTCAAGGACGAGCCCATAATTCTGAACGAGCCAGAAACACGCGCATGGATGCCGCCTCTTCAAGATCGGACTGCAATTCACTGGCGCTCGAGCCGTGGCCTAAGCGTCGTGCAACTCTGAGCTTTCACCCTGTGAAGGCGTGCCCTATCGGCCGGAAATCCTCCTCACCCCCCCCTTTCAGCTGGAAACATCGAGAAACTGGGCAATTAACGAAGAGACTGCTGATTGCCTATCTACTGCAAATCACGCTGATTACAGCCACCTTAAGCACCAGCGGGTGCGCGTTTCCATGGAAAATGCGGGAGTCCACGCAAGTCCTTGCCGCTCGGCAACTAACGCTCCGTGGTTTGGAACAACTTCACGAGGGGGATCTGGAGGGAGCGGAATCCTCCTTTCGCCAAGCCGTGGAAGCGTCGCCGCAAGACGAACGAGCACGCAGCGAATACGCTCAACTCCTCTGGAAGCGAGGTGCAACAACCGAAGCGGTGCGGCACATGACCGAGTGCGTCCGGCTATCGGGGGGCGGAACGAAGCCCCAGGTGGAGTTGGGTGAAATGCTATTGGCCCTCGGGGATCTCAACGGGGCAGCGAATTGTGCACAGCGGGCCGTGCAAGCCGAACCGAATCACGCCCGAGCACAGGTACTAAGCGGCGATGTCGCTCGACGCATGGGACGCTATGACCTGGCCTTGGAGCACTACCATTGGGCCCTGGACGTCGACGACTTCCTGCCGGCAGCACAAATCGCGGCAGCGGAGATCTACAAGAAGAAGGGGAAGCCGCGGCGAGCCCTCTCGACGCTCCAGCCACTGAATCCCGAAAAGCTGCCTCTCGAACAAGCTCAAAAGGTCGCCCTCCTACGAGGCATTGCCCTCAAGGAACTGAACCGTCCCCGCGATGCGATTCACAGTCTCACCGCCCCGGTGCTCCAGGAGAATCCCGACGCGGAACTTCTCCATCACTTGGCCGAGGCTTATTGGATGGCGGGAGAACCCAACAGTGCCGCCCATGCCGCTCGGCAAGCCCTCTCACTCGATTCGACTCGAGCCAACACGCAGTCACTCCTAGCCCGGATCCAGTCCGGCACGCCTCGCGTGGCCCTCACGGCGCGCGACGAAGGCACGGAAGGGATGTAGTCCTCGGGGCATCGGCTCGTAGGCGAGCCAGTCTTCGGAGGAAGAAGCCTCGGCGACAACAATCGGTGTCGCCCGGCATGCGGGCCAACCCAGCCTGAATACGGGCGACAATGGGGCCTGTTCACCGCTGTTCTCAAGACCGAAATAGGGGAGCATACAGATCGGCCGCGTGGATGATCCCGTACACATCTCCCTGCCGGTTGGCGACTCCCACCACTTCGTCCGCTTGGCGATGCAGATGCAGCAGAGTGGCCGCGAAGGGCTCGTCATCAGACACAATCGGAAGGTCGTGTAGTGCGGCCACTTGCTCCCGATCTCCGATCAACAGCTCGACCGTCCTCACATAACCGATGATTTTTTGGCTCTTCGAAGACCGGACCAGGAGCACCGGAGTCCCGGAGCGTCGAGCCAATCGCAAAGCTTCTTCGCGGGGTGAGCCGGTAATGACCGTCGCCGCTCGGCTCAGGGGCCGAGTGAATTCTCGCACCGACTGGCTTCCGAGTGCGATCAGATTCTGGGCGAGAACTCGCTGCGCGGGGCGAAGAATTCCTGCCTCCTGCCCCTCCTCCAGCATCCGTCGCAGTTCCTGTCGAGCAATCGTAAGGCGTACTCGAAGCGGCGTCTGACCGACAAGTGGCTGGAGCAACTGTCCCATCAACCAGAGAATGGCGGCCGCGGGAGCGAACAAGATGGTGGAAGCCAGAATCAGTGGTCCGACTCGACGCAGCAAACCATTCGGAGCGTTGAAGAACAGGTTCTTCGGCAAAAGTTCTCCGTAGATGAAGGCCAGCGGCGAGAAGAAAACGGGGAGCAGAATTTCCACCATCGGGCCAGGAGATGGGAAGAGAGTCGCCACGGCGAGTACGAGAGAGAACGACAAGAGATAATTCGCCAAGTTGTTGCCGATCAGGGTGGTGGCAACAAAGACGGCCGGGTAGTTCGTCAGCCAGAGCAATCCTCGCGAAACCCAGTCGCCACTGCGCGCGTCGACCACCAGACGCCCTCGAGCAGCTCGATAGAATCCGGTCTCCGAACCGCTGTAAAGGGCACTGAAGCACATGGCCAGTAGAAATAGCAGGATCACGACAATCATGCATCTCCCCGCTCTTCGCTTGCCGGCTGGTAAGTGAACTCAATCAGCATGTGCCCTCGTTCAGGTGCCTCAAAGACTCGGAGGTGAAACGGCCCCCAATCGCACTCGTCGCCGGTTTTTGCCAGCCGTTGGAGTTCTTCCTGGACCACGCCCGCGACGGTAACGCTCTTGCTGGGTGGCAGTTCCAGATTCAGATATCTTTCCAGGCGACGGAGGCTGGTTACGCCGGCGACCAACCAGCGATTCGGTCCGAGGTCGTGGATCGGTTTCCGGTCCAGGAGCAACTTGCTACGACTCGGGTGATAGG
>JBJHCD010000387.1:0-6051 GCA_050485845.1 Pirellulaceae bacterium
CCCCCAAGTCGTCCAAGGTCAGCTCGGGAATCAGAGCCGTATCGAATAACCAGCTGACGAAGTCGGGTTCCCATTCCGCGCCGATTTGCCGAGCCACCTCGGGAGCACTCCGCTGCTTCAGCTGACTTTCCAAGTGGCGTAGAATCAAATCGCGGCGGACTGCGATCTTGGCCACCCCCGCCTCCAGCAGCTCTTCCAACAATCGACCGTTCTGCTCCCGCGGACGTTCCCAGAAACGGGGGAGACGGGCCGCCGATTCCTCCTTCAGGAAACCGGAACCCCATTCGGCCCAGCGATAAACCTCCGCCACGGGACGCTCGGGAGAGGAGACTTCCGAAAAACGCCGCTCGTACAACACGTGAAAAGCCGCGTCATACAGCAGGGCTTCTGACAAGGTATTGCCATAGGGAATCCAGTCCCCGCCACCGTGACACCAATAGAGAACCTCCCGAATGCTGCCATCCCAGGCGACTCGAGCACAGAGCCAGTCTCCATACTGATTGCCGATCAGCGGCAGCGTATCGGGGAGCATGAATCCGGCCCAAATCATCCCCGGTTCCGGATGGAGCAACTCGTCCGGCGTCTGCGGATGGCAGAATTCCGCGCCCCCAGGATCGCGCCATAGCTCGTTGTCCAGCCAAACGGTCAAGTCCGGGGGCAACTTCAAGTGATAGGCCTTCGCGACATGATCCGACCAGCGCTTCGTCATGCCAACCTACGTCCTCGGCGGGAGTCAATGTTCGATGGATGCCATGCCGGCCAAAGATTTCATCTCGGACAAGTTCCCGTCACCATCCAAAGGAAGCGGACGAGGTGGTGAAATGATCTCCAAGTCGGGCCGTTGCCGAGCCTCCTCGAGAAAGATTTCAGAGCACTCGACTTCGGCCACCTCCAGGGTGTTGCGGATCCACATGAGCCGAGCTTTCTCGGGAGGAGTGAGCCCGATAATCGAAAGCGCCGCGTCGAGGATCTCGCGATCGGTCTCATAGTCCACCGGCAACATCGCCCCCGTCACATGCCCCCCCGTGAGGCAATTGATCCGGGTCATCGGTACATCCATCTGCCGCAAAACTCGAGATTTGCAGAATTCAGCCAATCCGATCCCGGTCGCGTTGCCATGCGTTGCCGAGGTCAATCCCCGAATCACGATGTTGCGGATCTTCGGCCACTCCGGCTCCGCCGCTCGATGGTCGAGAAACTTTCGCCCCACCACGTTGGTGTCCATCCCCGTGCCGCTGATGTTCTTGCCGATCTCGTCGATCAACAACACATCACCGCGATCAAACGGGAGTCGCGGGAGCCATTGCTTGGCCAACTTCAACAACTCTTTCTCCCGCTCTTCAAACTCCTCCGGAGCGACCGCGGTGATCTGAGCCGTCTCGTCGTAGGCGTTCTCGACAATTGCCAAGCCGGCCAGGATTCGGCACTTGGCCAGTACTTCTCGAGCCACGCTACGGACGATCTGGCCGAAGGTGTAATCCAAAATCGCACGGTGATAAATCTTGGCCCCTGCATGCTTGCCCAGCCCGATCAACATCATCTTCATCAGGCCGCTCTCAATGTCCCCTACGAATCCCGTATGCGGCTTCACTCGTCCACATACGATCACGTGGTCCGCCTCCCAGGCGTGCCGGTCGAAATGGACCGGGAACCCCTCCGCCGCCTCACAGACCACGACCGTCTCCATACTGGCCCGGATCGGACAACCGCAAAACTCCTCGGTAATTCCATAACCCTCGAGAATCTTCCGCTGCCCCTCGGCCGTTCCCCCTCCGTGACTTCCCATCGCCGGAACAATGAACGGGCTCCCCCCCAGACGCTGAACATGCCCCACAATGGCTCGGATGATCAGATCAATGTGACTGATCCCGCGGCTACCAGCGGAAATGGCCACCGTCTGGCCAGGCTGGATCTTCCCTCCCAGCGACAGGGAACTCAACTGAGCCTCCACCGCTTCGGCCACGTCATCCACGCGGGGCCCCTCGAACGTCTGACGAACTCGAAAAATGCGAGGATAATTTGACATGAGTAACCAGTTGTCGAGCCGGCTATGGCCCGCCGAGCAGAACTTCAATGACAGAACTTCAACGACAAGACTTCAACCAAATGGGGAGACTCCCATTGAAACGGACTTCACCCGCGGACGCCCCTCCAGGACACGCCAGGATAAACTTCATGAGGTGACAGGATGAGAGGAATCGAACAGGTCATCGCCATTGCCAAGGGGGTGACTCGGAAATTAGAGCAAATTCCAGGCGAACTGTCGCGGTCCATTATGCCGGAATTTCCGTGCCGACCCCACCCTAGGAAATCTCCTCCGATTCGGGCGTCCACTCCGTCTCTCGCTCGAACGGATACATGGGGCGACGGCGATGTTGGTAGGTCAGGCGGTCCAGATTGGCCGTGGTGACCCCCGGCGTGTCGATCCGGAGGAATTGGAGACAGACTTCTCGATAGGCCGCCAGCGGCGCGTTGACTCCCTTCGCCACCAGGATGTGGTGGTCCATCGGAAAAATTCCGCAACTGGTCAGTTGCCGCAAACTGAATGGAGGCATTCGCAGCGAAGTAAGCAGTACCGTGAGCCCTCGGTCGGTCGTCACGACCGCGCTGAGCCCCTGATCACAGTGCATCAGTCCCCCATGACGCGGTTCGGGCTCCTCAAACTTGCCGTCATGAATCCCCTTCACCAGAAACTCGTCCTCCAGCGGAGAGCCGTGCAAGTCGTCCGACTTTCCGCCGACCGCCATTCGAACTCGCCCCCCAGGGCCCACCTTGACGGCCTGCTGGACACCCTCCGGGTCATACAGGACAACCACCCCCTTCGCCTGACAATCGCGAAGGGCATGTGCCAACAGCGTCCCGTCTCCCGGCGATCCACCCCCCACATTATCCCCCATGTCCAGCAAGCAGATAGGGCCCTCCAACGCCATCGCCTGTTCCACCCCCTCCTCGATCCCGAGCAATTCGGGGACAAACGCTTCTCGATGCTCCCACAGGACCCCGCCAAGATGTTCCGCTTGCTGCTGGGCCACGTCCCGGTCGCCGTCCGCGACCACAATGATCCCCGCTCCCATTTCCGGAACATCCGCGTAGGGGAACCCCAAAATGAGGCTGGCCGACAAGATGTCATCTCGGTCCCGCACCGCTTCCAATTCCATCTCAATCGGCTGCCAATGGGGTTCTCCGGTGCATTGTCGCTCGATATTGATCGCCAATGGAGGGAAAGAAGCCGCCATCACCGGTTGCACCTCGCGGCGGACAGTCCGAGCGATCAAGCGAGCCGCCTCGAATCCCCGTTCTCGTTGATCAAGATGGGGGTTCGTGCGATAGGCGATGAGGGCGTCGGCGGACTGGACCATCCGGGGAGATACGTTGGCGTGAGGGTCCAGGGTCGCAATCAGCGGCTTGTCGGGTCCAAGGTTTCGCCTGAGTTCGGCGAGCAGCCAGCCATCGGCGTCGAGAATGGCTTCGCTCACGGCCGCTCCATGCAAAGCGGCCAACAGGCCATCCAGGGGACTTGCGATTTCCAGTTGTTGGAAAATCATTCGTGTCAGTGCATCCCAGGCGTCGGCGGATATCGGTCCGAACGGCATGGCCCTAGTAGCCACGAGGGGGACGATCTCCACTCCCTGCTCGTCCAGGCCGGTCAGCATCCCCCCGAGTTCGTGGTGCATGTCTCGAAGCTGATCCACAAGAGGGAGTCCGATAACCAAGAGGTCATTTTCGAAATCCTGGGGTGTGGTGGGTGCTTGGATGAAGGTGTTGGATTCGTGGAGCAGAGCGACAACGCCGACACGCATGATGGGAAAAGCTCCGGACTTGAAGGGAAAACGATTGGACACGAGGGGCGTCATCGGGGTAGATTACAGGGACTGTGGAAGTCGCGAGTGGTGTCTCGCGCGGGAGCGTGACTCCCTCCGCGGTTCCCGCCTCACCTTCCCTCCCTGAAATCCAAATCCTACCCCAATCGACTTCGACCTCCGCCGAAGGGCATGCTACATTGAGCTTCGGCGTTCAGTCCAGTCAGGAGAAGCAACCGGTGCGACCCATTTGGTGTATTTCCATGAGGAACCTAATGCCTCTTGTCGGGATGTGCGTTGGACTGACCCTCGGAACGGAGTGGTGGTCCGAAGCGATTTCCGAATGGCCGGTGGGAAAGAATATTGCGATAATGAATGGCGCGTCCATGAACGGCGCGAGGGGCGTGAATAAGATCGGGTCGCTGCGGGCGGCCGAGTTGCTGGAGGATGCGGAAGGCATTCGTTTTTTTGAAACGCGAATCCGCCCCTTGCTGGTCAACCGCTGCTGTGAATGCCACGGCGAGGATTTGCAAGAATCAGGATTGCGGCTCGACACCTGGTCGGCGATTCAAGCGGGTGGTGGTTCGGGCCGAGCGATTGTGCCGGGGCAACCGGACCGGAGTCTGTTGATGGCGGCGGTCCGCTACCAGGACCCGTCGCTGCAGATGCCTCCCGACGACAAGTTGAGCGACCAGGAAATCGCCGACCTGGCTCGTTGGATCGCGGCGGGGGCCCCTCACCCGGAACGCGATCCAAATCAACCAGTGCCGGGTGAAGGGGGAGCAGGTTACGAGCGGGTGACCGAGGATTACTGGTCCTTTCAGCCCTTGGCGGCGGTGGAGCTTCCGCGGGTCAACGATCAGGACTGGGTCCGCTCTCCGATCGACACGTTCATTCTCCAGGGATTGGAGTCGGCCGGCCTTCAGCCGAATCCTCCCTCGGACAAGGTGACGTACATTCGCCGAGCCACCTACGGACTGACCGGTTTGCCACCGACGCCGGAGGAGATTGCCGACTACCTGGCCGACGATTTACCGGACGCCGATGAGAGACTGGTGGACCGTTTGTTGGCCTCGCCTCAGTATGGCGAGCGGTGGGGACGGCACTGGCTCGACGTGGCACGCTACGCCGATTCGAATGGTCTCGATGAAAACGTCGCTCACGGAAATGCTTGGCGATATCGCGACTGGGTCGTCTCGGCCTGGAATCGCGACATCCCCTACGACCGGTTTGTGCGGGAGCAAATTGCCGGCGACTTGTACCCGTCGGATGATCCCCGAGTGGTTCACGAACGGGTCACGGCTACCGGATTCTTGTCACTCGGCCCCAAGGTGCTCGCGGAAGTGGACAAGACAAAGATGGAAATGGACATTATCGACGAGCAGCTCGATACGCTGGGTCGAGCCTTCATGGGCCTGACGCTCGGATGTGCTAGGTGCCATGACCATAAATTCGACCCCATCAGCGCCGAAGACTACTATGGCCTGGCCGGGATCTTGAAGAGCACTCGGACCATGGAGACCTTCAAAACCATTGCTCGCTGGTATGAGCATGAGATTCCGAGCCAGGAGGAGCTGGAAGCTCGAGCGGCACATGCCGCCGAGGTGGAACAGCAGAAGGAAGCGATCGAACAGTTCGTGGCTCGGGCGACCACTCAGCTTCAATCGCAACTGGCCGAGGGAGCCCCGTTGCCCGAGAATCCGGAAGAGCATTTTCCGGACGAAGCGAAGGCAGAGCTGAAGGAACTGCGGGAGCAATTGAAATCGCTGGAAGCCTCGCCCCCCGAGGTCTCGGCGGCCATGGGAGTCACGGAGGGAGATATCTCCGATCTGGCGGTCCATTTGCGCGGGAGCCACTTATCGTTGGGCGAAGTCGTGCCGCGCCGTTTCCCCACCGTGCTGACTCGCTCCGAACTCGGACTGGAAAATCCCTCCGTTCCCGAGGATGCAAGTGGCCGGCGGGAGTTGGCCGAATGGCTGACGCATCCCGAGCACCCACTGACCACGCGGGTGATGGCCAACCGATTATGGCGGTGGCACTTTGGCCGTGGATTGGTCGATTCGCCCGATAACTTCGGCAAACTGGGTTCCCTCCCGACTCACCCGGAATTGCTCGACTGGCTGGCGAACGAACTGGTGCACAAGGATTGGTCGCTGAAACGGATGCACCGCATGATCCTCCTTTCGAGCACGTACCGGATGTCCAGCGAACTGCGGGAGGATGGCCTGCAGGCCGATCCGGAGAATCGGCT
>JBJHCD010000388.1:0-6033 GCA_050485845.1 Pirellulaceae bacterium
GCATCGAAAAACTCGTTTCGCTCGCCTTCATAGGGCTGCCTCAGTCCCCATCGCCACAGATCTCCCACCAGGAGTGCCCCGCTGCGTCCGCGGCCGAAGTTCTGCACGGCCAGCGCCGGAAGTTGTTCGTCCTCGGTCCGGCCGGCCGTCAGCAGCAGGCTCGCTCCAGGTTTCAATCCGGCCACTCGATTCAACGTCTTCAGCGGCGGCATGTCGTCCAGTCGCTGCTGTTCCTCTTCTTCCGTCCCCCGCACGCGAACCCACGGCTGCAGCCAACCTTCTCGCGTCAGTCGCAGTCGGTAGCCGGAACGATCTTCTTCATCCATCCAGCTTCGCTGAGTGCTTCGCTGATTCGTTCGCTGAGTGGCTTGAGTTGCCTCGTTGCGGATCTCGGAAAAGTTTCCGTCGTCCGTTGAATGGACATAGACCGGAAGGACGTCACCGATGGGAGTCCGAGCGTAGGCACCTTGGCTGAATGATTCCATTCCACCCAGCATCATCAACCCGCCTCCTCGTTGACTCACGAATCGTTGCACGAGGGACATTTGGTCGGCGGTAAAGAATTTTGCTTCGAGGTCATCCAATATCAGGGCGTGGTACCGAAACAATTCCTCGGCCCCTTGGGGAAATCCATCTCGCAACTCTTCTGGATTCTCAACTCCCATTCTCACCAGGACCGCCTGGTCGTAACGTTCCACCTCTTCCAGATCCTGCTGTTCGAATCCGCGAAAGAGTGGATTCGTGGCCTCGTTCCCTCGACCACGAAACTCGAATTTCGGCTCGCGATCGGCGATTCGCAGGAGGGCCGTCATGCGGACCTCCGGATCTTCCTCGACCGCCCGGCGGAGGAACTTGAATTCCCAATTCGGCCGGCCCGATACATAGAGGACTCGGTAAGGCCCCTGTCCGCGATCGACCATCACCAGGCGAGAGTTATTGGCCAACGTCGCCTCGCGGCGGCTCCGCAATGTTCCATCCTCGGCGGGCGGTTCGGCTTGAGCGTACGCGCGGACTTCGTAGAACGAAATGCCGCTACTCTCCGGACGACCTCGGAAGCGAACATGAACGGGATCGTTGCCTTGGCTGGTGATGCGATGCTGATCCAATCGCTTCCCATCCAGGTTCCGAAGTTCCACCACAATCGACTCCCCCACGAACCCTTCCGCGACCATGGTTGCCAGGATGGAAACGGGAGCCGCCTGAAAGTTCGTTTGCGTCACCGATATCCGTTCTATCCGCAAGTCGCGTTCGGGTTGCGTCTCCCCCATCACCACCGGATAGATTGGAGGAAGCTGGTCCGCGACGCGTTCCAGTTGCCGCATGTCGTCGGTGGCATTGCCATCGGTGAACAGCAGCATCCCCGCCACGGGACGTTCCGCGAAACGTTCTCCCAATGAGGCCACGGATGAGAAAAGTGCCGAAGCCCCTTCCTCGAACTCGAGGCGATGAAGTTCCGACGTCGCATGCAGGCGGTGGCCGAAGGCGTATTGCCGGATGTCGAAATCCTGACCCAGGCGAGTGAGCCATCCCGCGTCGGGTGACAAAATCGCCGTCAATTGGTCACCGCGAGATTCCCGCCGATCACGATCTCGGATCGTCATGCTCTCGCTGTTGTCGGCCACCAGCAGAAAAAGGTTGGCCCCCGGGCGGGGCCGATTACCGTGATAGAGAGGCTCCAACAAGATCAGCCCCAGCGCCAACAGGACCAGGACCTTGAGAAACGGAGCGATTCCCCACACGGGCCACCCACCGCGGGCTCGAGAGTACGAGTAATACAGCCCGGCCAGGGCCAGCAGCAGGAGGATACCCACCGGGATGATCCATTCCGGTGATCCCCAGACGAATCGTCCCGTCATTAGCGACCTCTCCCGAGTCGTTCATAATAGCGGTGGACTTGCTCTTGGAATTCCGCCGGAACCGGGTCCCGATCAATCGGCGCCAGATCCTCTTCTCCCTGTCGCCGCCTGGCTTCCTCAAGCACTCGGTCCCGCAGTTCGACCAGCGGTTGCAAGATATCCGAAGCTACCACATCCCAGTTCGGCGTCTGTGAATGCCGCTTCAAGTCCATCCGCACCCCGCGGGCTCGGTCGCGAATTCGAGCCGTCTCGGAACGTAGCTCGGGATCGGCGAGCATCTCCTCCACGTCTCGCAAGCGGTCCGACCACTCCAGAAACTCATCGCCCGTCAACGGGGCCGCGCCGGCCGAATCTTCCAGCACCTCAATCAGTCCCTCGAGCCCTCGGCCGCCGCTCCGGTCGAACGACGGTCCGTCCCCTGGGGCAACTCGGCGCGACCCCTCGCGGTCCGTTCCTCGCGGAGCATCATCGCGCAGTTGTCCCCCCGAACGTCCTCCCTCCCGCAACTCACCATCGGACAGGTCCTCCTCCGTGCCGAGTCCATCCTGGCTGCCTCTATCTTGACTGCGGCCACTCGGATCGCGGCCATTCGGGTCCGAATCCTCCTGGCCTCGACCACCTCGCCCCGAACCACCTGCGCCTTCTTCACGTTCACCATCACCTTCTTGGTCTTCGCTCGGGCCCTCTTCGGTTCGCCCCTCTCGCGCCGAGTCCCCGCGCCGGCCTTCAGCACGTTCGTCCTCGCCATCTCGCGGTTGACGATCCCCTCGATCCTGGCCGTCACCTGAGGGCCGCCCCGCTCGGTCGGTCGGACTACCAGGCTCACCCGATCCTCCGGCGCCATCCTCATCCGCGTCGGCCTCCCTGTCCCCCGGTGCTCCTCGGCTACCCGATTGCCGACTCTCTTCGTCTTCGTCGCCTTGAGCTGCCCCTGCGCCTCGAGATTCCCGTTCGCTTCCGAGGCGTCCGAGTTCCTCGCCCAACTGATCGGCCAGTTGTTCGAGTTCTTGGCCGGCCCGCCGGAGTGCTTCCGCCTCATCGCCCAAGACACTCTCGGCCGCTCGATCAATCCCTTGTGCCAAACGCCGCACTCCCTGCTCCGACTCGCGAAGCGGGGCTTCCGCCTCTTCGGCGATTCCCTCGCGGAGCCACTGAGCCGCCTGCTGCAATCCTTCCTCGGGATCATCCTGCATCGCTCGGCGGAACGTATCGTACAGCCGTCGAGAAAGTAGAGGCTCGGCCTCTTCCGCCTCCTGAATCGTCTCGCGCATCTGTTCGAGCAAGTCGCTCAATTCCTGCCGTTGCCGGTCCAAGCCATCTTGCATTTCTTCACGAACCGTCGATCCGCGGAGCGTTCGGGATTCTTCCTGGGTCAGCTGTTCCAACTGTTCTCGAAGTTCCGCTTGCTGATCGGCCAAACGGCGACCCCGATCTCGCATCTCGCGCATCCCATCCTCAAATTGACTGGAAGCCTGCTGTCGCAACTCTTCCTGCAACTCCTGAAAATCACGCTCGGCCCTCGTCCCCGAGGTCACGGCCTGGGAGAGTCGGCCTTCTTCCAACGCTTCCGAAGCTTCGCGAACATTCTCGCGAGTCTCGGAGAGTTGCCGTTGAGCGTCGGCGGCCTGCTCTTGCAACTGTTCGCCTCCCATTCGATCCTGGAGTTCCTCGGTGTCCCGCAGGATTTGCTGCTGTTCGTCCCGGAGCCGTTTCAGCTGTCGCTCCAGCTCCCGGCGTTCCTCTTCATCCGCCGCCTGCTCGAGGGCCGACTGCAATTCCTTGACACGTTCGTTGAGATCTCCCTGGCGGCGAGCTAGTTCGCGGAGCCGATTCATGGCCTGGCGGACTTCCCGTTGTGCGGGATCCTGCAGATTGTCGCCGGCCAGCCGTTCCGTCTCGTAACGATTCTCGGAATCCCGCAGCTCCAATTGCTGTAATTGCTGCTGTGAGGGACTAGAACTTCCCGAAGAACTGGACGAGGATGAGGAGCTTGAACGGGAGGAGCGAACCACCTCATGTTCTCGCGCTCGCAGTCGCAGCAGGGACTGATAGGCTGCTTGTTCGGCATCCAGGGCCCCATTCAAGGCATCGGCGGAAAAGGAGGCCGCCTCGCCAAGCTGCTGAATCGCCTGCTGCATGTATCCTCGAGCTTCATCGAGGTAACTCAGGGACTCGGGATCCTGGAGCGTCCCCTCCAATTCCTCCAACTGTTCGTGGGCCGACTGTTGGGATTCGTTCAGAACGGCGACATCCGCGGCGTATTCACTCGTCGGCTCCGTTCCCGTTTCCCGACGGATCAGATTCCAAGTTCCTGTCATGATCTGCTTCTGCAACTCAGCCAATTCGCCCGCCTGCCGCTCGCCTTCGCCTCCCCCTGCTCCCTGCTGATCCTGTTCCTCTTGTCTCTGCCGAGCTTCCTCGGCATCCGACATCCGTCCTTGCCGGAAGATCTCTTCGAAATGTCGAACTTCCGCGAAGTACATGTCGCTATAGGTTCGGCGAGGCTCACCATCCGGACCATGATCCTCCGCCCAGAGGTGATAGGAGACCAGCTGGTCCGGTTGGGCATCGAGAGATTCGAGGTCGAGCAGATACTGGAAGTTTTCTCCCTGCGAGCCGGCGACATCGGTTCCCAGCGTAAACTCTTGAGCCGATTGGCCCGCAATTCGGTAATGAATGCCATACCGCAAAATTCCGAAGTCATCGCGGACAGTTCCAGCCAGTGCGACTTCTTCCAGAGGAGAGACGCGGAGATCGCGGGCCGGAGAGGTCCACTTCAAGTCGGGCTGGCGATTGGGGGAAACTCGAATCACGAACTCGGCCTGAGGCGACCGCGCTTCACGTCCTTCGTGGTCGACCAACTGCAGGCGGTACCGCCCCGATTCCATCAGCTGCCAGGTAGCTCGGTAACGATGCTCATCCGTGGAATCTGGTTCCAGCTCGATATCCGGCTGATCCCGCCCCACGAGCGTCGCTCGAGCCACGCTCTTGTTTAAATGACACGTAATCGTCAGTTCCGTTCCCTCCACCGCCGTCACTCGCCGTACATCCTGAATTTCACGAGGTTCCAATCGGGTATACGAAGGATAGACCAACCGCGCGTCGCCGCGCAGCAGTCGAGGATACTCGAAAAGCCGGACTTCGTACTCCTCCGACGTCTGCTCGGCGAATTCCACTCGGTAGTGCACCGGTTCCCGCAAATCGGGAACGCGGACTCCAAACAGGGGATCATCCAGGCTTTTCTTCATCGGGACCCGCTGTTCGTCTCCCGAGGCGTTCCAGACTCGAAGTTCGACATCCGGGGGAACGAACCCCGTGAAGCGGGCCGTGACCAGCAGGCTTCCTCCCCGCTCCAGTTCCGTGTGACCCGGTTCCACCGCCACCTCGAACTGCGTTCCCTCGGGAACGGATTGCCAGTCGGGCTGACTTCGAGCGAGCGAGGCCTGCGGGCTTTGTGTCAAGGCGGCCACCACGATGGCCAGATAGACGAACAACAGGCCGCAGGCGAGATGGGCCCCGAGAATCCGTCGTGCCGGAATGACCTGATACCAGGCATGACGAGCTTCATGTTGTAAAGCCTGTCGAATCACGGCCTCCTGCAGGTAACTATATCCGCCCAGAAACCCGCTCTGCGGTTGCTGCTGCATCGCGGTCAGTAGTCGCGCGTCCAATTCGGGAAAATGCGACTCGACTCGCTGAGCGATCACGCGGAAGTCACGCGCCTGCCGGATGCTGCGAATCAAGGCAACGACCAGAACCAGCAGTCCCAAGGCCCAGATGGCCGTCACCATGCCAGGAAACTGCCAGTCATATCGCCGCTGCAGCACCCAAAGCAGCGTGCCGAGAAGCGCCAGGCCGAGCCAACCCGTTGCCAGGGTGAGGGCGAACTGCAAACGTCGATAACGGGCGGCCACGGGCCGAAGTCGTCCGGCAATTCTCCGTTCAATCACGATTCCAGCTCCTTTGAGGCAAGGCCATCGGCATGCGAATCATTCCGGCGCCGGCCACGATCAACTCGCCCGGCCAGCCAGGTCTCTCCCACCAGCAATATCAGGGCAGCCGCCAGCATCCATCGCCAGACCTGCTGCCTCCCCTCCAACTCCTGATCCATCATCTGCCGCTGGGCTTCCTGCTGCTTCTCTTGACTGGCTTGTCGCCCCAGCGGGACGCCATACTG
>JBJHCD010000389.1:0-6023 GCA_050485845.1 Pirellulaceae bacterium
ATGCCAATGTCACCACCGCACAATCCAGAGCCACTTTCTCTCTCACACCCGGGGGCGTGACAACAGGTTGTTCGGCACTCGATCCGTTCGTACGTTGGTGGCATGTCAATCGTTCGGCCCAGTTTGTAATGGCAGGCGTCCTGGAAGCGGTTGACCTGAGGTGGGTAACCGCAAATGAACGCTGATGGACACTGATGGGAAAAATCGACCCGCCGTGTTGCCAGGAGGAACTACGAACTCTTTGCCGGTGGGTGGTTGGCCGCGGCCCGCTGCGATCACGACGATCGGTTCATGCGGCCTTATTATTAGCGTCCCTGAGTGTTCATCAGCGGCGCCGTTGCCAAGTCCATTTCCCCGCTGAGCGTGCCTGCTGCCAGGGCGGGTGTGTCTCGCGGGACGCGTCGGCTGTGGGGGTACACGAACGCTACCTGTGTCCGGTCGTGCCGCTGGTGGCTTATCACGGCGAACGGAGTTGGACCGAGGCGCGGAGCTTGGCGGAATTGGTCCGGGCGCCGAGTGGCCTGGACGAATATCAGGTCGATTTTCGCTGTCCGCTGCTGGACCTCAGCCAGCTGACTGATGAAGAGATTGCCGGTGAGCCGCTTTTGCGAAGCACGTTGTGACTGCTAAAATACAGCTGAAGCGACCGTCTGCCCAGAATGCTCGGCGAGATCCTGCAACTGATCGCTTCTACTCTGCTCGCCTGCGCTGTGGCCGCTGGGCTCGCGGCGCGAATCCTCGGCTACTTGCAGCGGCGGCTTGGTCGATCGAACCTCGGACGACGGTGAACCCACGGAATCCATCAGGGGCTCACATTCTAGTCCCGCTACGCCGCATTGCATCCCGCCTACCGAAAAATGTCGTGCGGATCCTGATACCGGCGACGAGACGGCGGGGAGAAGTAGGAACCGGTCATCGGCTCAACCGCGAGCCGCCCGGTCGAGCCGCCGGCAGGGAGAGCATCGCAATCGATTCGACCGGCATAACCCAAAATCTCTCCGCTCACCTCAAACTCAACGTACATTGCGCCGATAAGCTAAAACACGCAGGCGTTCTTTCCCAAGGACGCAGATTCGGCCACGCAGCCGTGACTCGACAGCACCCAATGATTGGAGCCAGCCATGATCCGCCATTTGTCCGCCGCCGATCGATCACCCGCTCAAACGCAAGTCAGCCGATCTCGCCGAGCGACTTCCTCTCGGGCCCTGGATCCCACCGCGTCCACATCCAACTCGCCGACTTCCACCGGTACGTGCGCCGAGTCCTCCAAATTGTCCACGACTTCCTCGCGGCGGCGGCACATTGACCCGACGACCTGCGAACGGGACTACTCGGCCGACGAGGTCGAGTTCATGCAGGCACTGGACCACTACAAGCGGACACAGGGGCGCATGTTTCCGACCTGCAGTGAGATTCTGGAAGTCCTGCGAGGCCTTGGATACTCCAAAACGAGCCAAGAGTGAGCGTCTTCGATGAGCCTGGGCCGCCATTTTGGTCCGCGCCACGAAGTCCGAGCACCCTTGGGAGGATGACTCGGACAAGGCATCACAAACACACCGCGACCATCCTGTTCGACTTATCCGTCAGGCAAGAATTTTTTCCAGGACGTTCCCGGCCACGTCGGTCAACCGGTAGCTGCGGCCATTGTGGAAGAACGTTAATCGTTTGTGGTCGATTCCCAGCAGGTGCAACATCGTCGCGTGCAGGTCATTGACACTGACCCGGTCCACGGCCGCCGCGTACCCGATCTCGTCCGTCTCCCCATGGCTGACGCCCCCTTTGACGCCGCCGCCTGCCATCCACTGCAAGAACCCGTTGGGATTGTGGTCGCGACCGTCGCCGTTCTGCGAGATCGGCATCCGGCCGAACTCCCCTCCCCAAATCACCAGCGTGGAATCGAGCAACCCGCGCTGCTCGAGGTCCGTCAGCAGCCCCGCCACCGGAACGTCGGTCGCCTCGCAATGGTGAGTATGATTTTCCTCGAGGCGGCTATGCGCATCCCACTCGCCGTCACTGTAAACCTGCACGAATCGGACGCCATTCTCAATTAGGCGCCGAGCCATCAGGCACTTGGAGCCATAGGATCGCGATTTGGGATTATCGATGCCGTACAGCTGGTGCGTCGCCTCGGTTTCTCGGGAAAGATCAACCACTTCCGTCGCTTCGGTTTGCATGCGAAAGGCCAGTTCGAAGGACTGCATGCGAGCCGCCAATTCCGCCTCTCCCGGATGCCGCCTGTGATGCTCGTCGTTCAGCTTGGCCATCAACTCGAGTTGGGCCAACTGGTCGTCTTCGGTCACGCGAGGCTGACGATCCAGATTCAGAATGGGTCTTCCTTCCGGGCGGAATAGCGTCCCTTGGTAAGTTGATGGCAGGAAGCCGGCACCCCAGTTATGCGGTCCCCCCTTGGCCCCCTGGTTGTTCCCCAACACCACATAGCCGGGCAGGTTTTGATTCTCGCTGCCCAACCCATACGTGACCCAGGCTCCCGCCGTGGGGAATCCGGGCCGAGCGATCCCGCTGTTGATCTGGTAGATGGCGGGCACATGATCATTGGATTCGCTGTGGCACGACTTGATGAAGGCCATCTTATCGACGTGCTGGGCGACATTCGTGTACTTCTCGCACACGGGCTGACCGCACTCACCATACTTTTCAAAACGGAAAGGGGACTTCATCAGCGGACCGGGGTTGCCGAAAAACGCCTTGATGTCGGTTCGCTGGCCGTCGCGCCGAGTCAATTCGGGCTTGGGATCAAACATGTCCACGGCACTGGGGGCTCCCTCCATGAAGAGCCAGATCACCGCCTTGGCAGTTGCCGGAAAGTGTCCCGGCCTCGGAGTCAGCGGGTTGGGTGGTGACGTCTCTTGCCCCAGCGCCGCGTCGCCTCCCAACAAGCCCTCCTCTCCCAACAGACTGGCCAAGGCCAGCATTCCCAATCCACCACCAGCACGCGACAGCCACTGGCGGCGTCCGATCGGACGGGCCACTCGCCCACAAGGAAACAATGTTTCGTGATTCGTACTCTTGTTCATCGCAAGCCTCGCAACGTTCTGTATCCCTGCGGCCGACCCCGGGAATGCAAAGAAACACAATCCCGGGCCACCAACATTTTGATTCTGGAGAACTAATCCACGTAAACAAACTCGTTCAGACAGAACAGAGTCTGGCAGTAATCGGTCAATGCCTCGGAAAAAGCATCTTCTTCGCCTCGGGCGCCGCGGGCCTCCGCTCGAGCCTGGATGAACCGGGATGCCTCGAGTTGTTCCGTGTCGGTTGGCTGGCGAGATAGGGCCCATTGAAATGACTGAACCACAATCGACGGCACGTCCGCTCCACAATGATCTTGAAGCCGGTCGGCAAAGTTGCCGGCGCAGGTTCTGATGAAGCGATCATTCATCATGGCCAGCGCTTGCGGGGCCACGGTTGTGTCCTGCCTCCTTGAACAACTGACCAGGAGATCCGGGCGGTCAAAGGCCTGCAGGAGCGGGTAAGGGAGGAGACGCTTGTGAAACATGTAAATGCTGCGGCGTCTGGTCTCCGCGTTGTCCGGCGCGTCGACCGGATACTTGTCTCCTTGCAGGTTTCGAGCCAGGTTGGCCTCGGGCGGAATGTAAGGCTTGAAACTCGGCCCGAACGACTCCCGATTCAGCGTGCCGCTGACAGCCAGCATGCTGTCACGCAGAATCTCGGCCTCTAAACGTCGCGGCGGCATGTTCCACCAGAGTAGATTGTCGGGATCGACTTCCTGGGGATCCACGGACGAGTCCGCCGACACCGGCTCGGTCCCATCCAGGTTCCCGCCTCCGCTCCCACCTTGCTGCCAGACAGCACTACCCAGAATCATCCGATGCAGACGTTTCAATTGCCAGCCATTTCGAACAAAATCGTTGGCCAGAAATTCGAGTAGTTCAGGGTGAGTCGGGGGATCTCCGCGCACTCCGAAGTCCCCTTCCGTGCGTACCAGCCCGCGGCCGAAATGATGCATCCAGACTCGGTTCACCATGACTCGAGCCACCAATGGGCCGGCCCCATGGTCCACGTCAGCCAACCACTCCGCCAACGCCCTTCGCTGCAGCGTACTGGGTGCGTCGGGCCGTGCCGCTCGAGCCTCTTCCCAGTAATGCTCGGCATCCCGGCCATCGAGCAGCATGGCGGGAAAGCCGATGCGAACTTCCAGCTCCCGGTCATAAAAATCGGCTCGGCGGAACAACCACGTCGTGCGGACCCGGGCGTCGAAATCTCGGAAATACAATCCCTCCTCGCCGTTGGGCAGTTTGCCCTGATGCCGATCGCCGCTATGAAACACGCTCAAGAGTCGATAGTATTCCCGCGCCGACAGGGCGTCGTACTTGTGGTCATGGCACCGTGCACACCCGACCGTCAGCCCCAGCATGGCGGATCCCAGAGTGGAAATTACGTCGTCCAGTTCGTTGTAGCGATTGAATAACTTTTCCTCCTCGAGGAATTCCTCGCCCAGAACGGAATGCGTGCCGGCCGTCAGGAATCCAGTGGCCACGACGGCTTCGGGATTTTCGGGCTCGTATTCATCGCCGGCGATCTGCCACCGCACGAACTGGTCCATCGGCATGTCGTCGTTCAATGCGCGGATGACAAAATCCCGGTATCTGTAAGCATGGGGCCGATCACGATCTGACTCCTGGCCATCACTTTCGGCAAATCGGGCCGCGTCCAGCCAATGTCTGGCCCAGCGCTCGCCGTAATGCCGCGACGACAGCAACTGATCCACCAGCTCGTCCACCGCCGACGGTCCTTGGTTCTCATATCGAGCGACGAATTCCGCCACTTGCTCGGGAGTCGGCGGCAATCCAATCAGGTCAAAGTAGAGGCGGCGGGCCAGAGTCGTCGGAGCGAGTGGCGGCGCGGACGACAAGCCATGTTCGTTCCACTGCCGCTCGATAAAGGCGTCCACCGGTGTCCGCGCCCAGCCGTCGCCTGCCACCTGCGGCGGCTCGATCGGCGATAACCGGCGGAATGCCCAGTGCTCGCGAGCCCGCTCCAAACGGGGATCCAACACATCCGCTTCCCGGGGCCATCTGGCCCCTTGGTCGATCCAGGCTCGGAGAATTCCAATTTGCTCGTCCGTCAGTCGGTCGCCATCCGGCGGCATGACCCGCGCTTCCTCCAGCCCCGACACGAGATGGATCAGGCGACTGTGGAGACTGTTCCCTGGTTCGAATGCCGAGCCGCTGGCGCCCCCCTCGATCGCCCGATCCCGCAGGGCCAGGTTCAGCCCCCCTTCCTCATTCCCGGCGACATGACATTCATAACAGTACTGCCTGAGAATCGGCTGCACGTCGGCGACAAAGTCAACCGCTCGTTCCACCGGGGTTGGAAGTCGCTGCAGCAAACCGCTGCGGATATTCGGGCCCGCCTCATGATTCCGCTGGACCTCGGCATCCTCCAGGGCTCGGCGGTACAAGGCCAAAAGCCGTAGCCGGCCTTCCCAGGGTCGATCCCGAGTCGCCTCGTTGCCCAAGAGTAACGGGAAATCGTGATCCCAGTTCGACAAATCACCATCCCTGGTTTCGGACACCACCGGTTGGCCGTTGAGATAAATCCGGAGCCCTCCCTGTGAATTGCGAGCCACGACCAAGTGAGTCGGCTCGAGCTTCAATGAGCCGTCGGGAGTACGGACGGAGGGAAGTCCGTTGAGGTCCGTCTTCGTGGTCCGCAAGCGGACATCAATCACATCCTTGTCCTGCCCAATCGTCAGGTTGCGGCGTCCCGCGTCGGCGGACAACGAAAAGATCCGAGCCGGCCCCTGCTGCCGCAAATGTTCGGGCGTTATCCAGAGTTCGACCGTGAACTCCTGCGACTTATCAATGGCGGAATAAAGCGAACGTGGGGGTTCGCCGCTCCGAACAAACCCTCCCGACTCAACTTGCAATTCTCCACGGAGCCACCGAGCGGCTCCCTCCCCTTCCAGAAGGAGATCCAGCGGATCCTCGCGGGAGTCCTGATGCACGACATTTCCCGTCGGCTCGTCGAAGGTGTACAGC
>JBJHCD010000390.1:0-6020 GCA_050485845.1 Pirellulaceae bacterium
CCGAGAATGTCCGGACGCTGCGGGAATTGTGCCAAGCGGTGATCCGAGTGCGGCAGCCTCTCTGGTATCCCGAGGCCGCTCGAAATCTCCCGCCACAGATCGAGTCGGTGCTGCAGGCCTACCTGGCTCAGTCCCAGGCGCGTAGCCTGACAGTGATCCCTTTGATTCCCGCCGACACGACCTCGCCGAACGCCTCTTCGGCTCATGGTACGGGGGCTCACGGCACTGGTACTCACGGCACTGGCCCGTCTGGTGGTGCTGGCCGGCGGAAGGCTGTCGGGCTCGGGGCAAGGGAACCGGTGGGAGCGCTGGTTTGCGAGCAATTGCGGACGGCCGAATTTGACGAGCGGCAGCGGGAGCGGGCCGAACAGATTGCCTGTCACGCGGCGGTGGCCTTGGGAAACGCGAACGAACATCAGGGCGTGTTGCTGCTTCCGCTGTGGAAGAGTCTCAGCGCGATGGCTCGCCCTTTCACTCCCCCTTACTTCGCCAAGACCTTCATGGTTTTGCTGGTGCTCGTGGGGCTCCTTGTCGGCCTGGTGGTAACTCCGGCCGATTTCCAGATCGGGACCCAAGGAAAGCTCCTTCCCGCCGACCGCCGCGACGTCTTTTCGCATGTTTCCGGGATCATCTCCCAGGTTCATGTCCAACATGCCGATCGGGTGGCCGAGGGGCAATTGCTGCTGACGATGCGCAGCACGGACATTGCCGTCAGTCTCAGCGAACTGGAGGGACAACGGGGGCGGATGGTCGAGCAGATATTTGCCAAGGAGCAACTGCTGCTCCGCAACTCGAGGCTCAGTCCCCTGGCCCAGGACCAGGTGGCGGGGGAATTGGATGAGTTAAAGCAGTCGCTGGAGAGTATTGAGCAGCGGATCGAGTTGGCTCGGGAAAAGGCGAGCCAATTGTATGTACGGAGCCCGATGGAGGGCGAAGTCGTGACATGGCAGGTCGCGGACACTCTGCAGCAGCGTCCGGTGACGATGGGCCAGGTATTGATGAGCGTGATTGACCCGGACGGCCCGTGGGAGCTGGAGATTTACGTTCACGAGCGCCGTTTGGGGCATGTCCTGGAGGCCTGGGACGGCAGTTCGTCCGCTTCGACGCCATTGACGGTCCGCTTTCAGCTCAGCACTCATCCGGGGCAGTCGTTCGAGGGGGAGGTGGTGGAGGTGCAGCGGTTGGCCGAGTTGCGGGGGGAGCATGGGAATTCGGTGGCGGTTCGGGTGGCGATTGACCGGGAGGAGCTTCCTCAGCTGCACAACGAGGCCTCCGTGTCCGCACAAATCCTCTGCGGCCGCCGCCCGCTCGGCTTCGTCCTTTTTCAGGACGTGATTGAAACCCTACGAGGGGCGATGGCCCGAATCTGGTAGCCCGATTCACAATAAACACCCTATGGATTCTCTATCCCCTCACCAGACCCCACTATCGCCAATACCACACACCCCCCTATAGACAGGATACTGGTCAGCTCCAATCGCCTCCCCAAAAAAAACTTACGAAACTGAAAACTGAAAAACCGAGATCTGAAAAACTCCCTCCCGCCTATTCCAGGTCCGGCAATTCGTCGGTAGCTCGAGTCTTCAGATCATTCAGACGGCCGAATTTTTTGTCGAGTGCCCGTTCGAGCCGTTCCATGGCGCCGTCGACGGCCGAGTGGACATTGGATGCGATGTGGCTGACGGCAATCGGCTGCAGACCGGCTGGGCGAGCTTCCATAAGGCACCGCTTGTCGTCTCCCTTGGATTTCTGGCCATTGATGTCGCTCAACTGTACCTCGACTCGAGTGATCTGGCCTCCGAACCGTTCGAGCGAGGATGTGACAACCTGCTCCACGTGACTGGTCAATTCCGCACTCCCTTGGATGTGGTTGTCCGTGTTGATCCGAATTTGCATCGCGTTTTCCTCTTTCGATTCGAGAAACAAGTAACTGAACCGCTACCATGGTCTTTCCATTGTACGCAGGGGGATTCTCGAGCAAATTCCGCGCCACCGGGGGAGACCGACACGGGGGGATCTGGGGGTCCCGAGCGAGTACGGATTGGTGCGGAACCGGCTGGTTCGCTATGCTTGGGGGCGACGGACGCCGGTCCGTGGAAGTAAGCCGAGGAGAGACCCGAGGAGAGGCGACGGAGAGAACGATGAGTGACGCGAAGGTGCGGGGCATGGTCCACGTGGTGGAGGAGACGAAATCCTACGGCCAAAAAGGTTTTCGGAAACGCCTGGTGGTATTGGAGCAGGACAACGGTCGGTTTGTGAACTACGTGCCGATCGACTTTACCGGGGACAACTGCGACAGCGTGGACTCCTTGAAGCCGGGAGATGAGATCGAGGTGACTTACCGGCTTTCGGGCCGCAAGTGGCAGCGCGACGCCAACAGCGAAGTGAAATATTTTCTGAATGCCGAGGCGATTCGCTTCGCGGTGGTGGGAGAGAGTCGTCCGGTGGAGTCCTTCTCCCCCAACGACGCGTTCGACGAAGCGTCGGGCGATGACGACGACGTTCCCTTTTAAGGGAAATGCGATCATGCTCGAGACACGAGACGAATACGGTCTTCGGCTGGACGCCATGCACGCCCGCATTGCAGAACGTCTGGGCGAGAAACCCGTTGTGTTCTATAGCGCGTACATAACGGATGAGCGTGAATTGCCAGTCGACAACTTGGACGACGTCCCCATCGAAGGCGAGATCCAATTCCGCACGAAACATCAGCCGTTCTGGGGTCCGGGACAATCATTCGCCAGCGCTGTCGTTACCTCGCCAACTTGGCTGGAAATCGCCGTGCTCGCCGACGCAATGATCCGGACCACCGGTGACTACCACCATCAGTTCCTGGAAGGAGTGAAACTCCTGGCCGCATGCGGTGAAGTAAAGGCCGCTGAGTTCATGATGGGGTCGTGACTTCCGAGTCTCCGCGATCCAGGTACTCGGCCAGTCGCCAATCAACCAATTCCCGCGTCAGATTTTGAAAGGCTTCGCGAACTTCGGAAGAGACTGAGAAGATCGTGGTGAACTCGGCGTTCTCAAATTGAAAATACTTTCTTCCTCCGGTCCCTTGGCCCTGGCGCCAAGCAGCAATTGGATTCGTCTCGACGAGTCGCTGCAAGGCAGCATCGTCGTCAAGGCGAGTCCCGACGTCATCGCGCAGCTTGCGACTGCGGCTGATGACCAGCCGGAATTCTTCGACCAATTCGGCAATCCCAATCCGTCCCGGAAAAGCGTCACGCCGGAGCATCGCCTCGATGACCACCATCTTGAAACTCTTGGTCATCGGTGTCGCTTCCAAATCGTCCAGAAATTTCCCGCAAGTCTCCACGGCCTGACTCTCCTCACCGTTCAGCTGGCCGATGGCGCGGAGGAACCGGGTCCAGGAGCCATACGTTTTTCGGACTGATCGTGGATTATGGCCGGCATGGTACATCTCCAAAGCCGTCGGACGTTGACCATGCTGCAGGAAGAAGTCATCGAAAAAAGAGCTAGCCGCATCTTCCCTGCTCCGAACACGCAACAGCGTATTCAAGATCTGGATTGTTTCCAGTTCGTAGGTGACTTCACAGCCCGCGGGCAGGTCCACTCGACCCGACTGCACGCGGCGGATCGCGGAAGCGAGGTCTCGATCCGTATCGCCCATTCCGAGTAGCGGCTGGAGCAAGGAGCGGACCTTGACCAAAAAGCTTCGATGATTGCCGATATAGTCGATGACGGTCAATTCCGATTTCCCCTCGGCGCGCCGAAGGCCGCGGCCAAATTGCTGCGTCCAAATAATGTTCGACTCACTCGGTCTAAGCATCAGAATCGTATCGACCTGAGGGAGGTCAAGACCCTCGTTGAACATATCGACGGCAAAAACGATATCGAGCTGTCCGGCGGCGAGTGCTTCCAGCGTGGAGGCTCGGGGAGCTGACTGATTACCGGAATGAACTGCCGCGGAGCGGAGTCCACGATGGCGGAAGTACTCGGCCATGAAATCGGCGTGTCGCTGCGAACAGCAGAACCCAAGTCCACGGTTTCCGGCGCGCAGCCGATATTGCTCGAATGCATTCGCCGCTCGACTCTGGGTCGCGACAGCCCTGGTCAGTTCGAGTTCATCGAATCGCGTGCTACGCCAAGGGATATTCGCATAGTCCACCTCGTCCGGAACACCGAAGTAGCGAAACGGACAAAGTAGTCCCGAGTCGATCCCGGAAATGAGATCCTTTCGATAGACCAGATTCTCCTGACAGAGCGCGAGTAGATCGCCTCCATCGGTCCGCTCGGGAGTGGCCGTGAGACCGAGGAGAAACTGGGGTGTGAAGTATTCGATCAACTGCCGGTAGGTTCTCGCGGCCGCATGATGGAACTCATCCACGATGATGTAGTCGAACCATTCCCTCGGGAACTGCCGAAGGTGCCGAGCACGACCCAAGGTCTGAATCGACGCGAAAAGCACGTCGGCATCCGTGTTCTTTTCGGAACCGGTATAGCGCCCCAGTCGTGCCAGTGGTCGGATGCGACGAAATGTGTGCATCGCCTGATTGAGGATTTCGTCACGGTGAGCGACAAACAGAATTCGGCGGAACGAGTCGCCCACCGAATCAAAGGCGGCCAGCCAAGTCTTCCCCAGGCCGGTAGCCAAGACGACCAGCCCAGCCTGATTGCCGTCCAGGCGTGTGGCACGGAGGGCAGCGAGCGCTTCCTGCTGAATCGAATGCGGTTGGGGAGGGGGCGGAAGGGGCTCGTCAACGACGTGGGTTACCCGCACGAGTTGCGATGGCCCTCGACGCACGCGATAGGCGTCAATCCAGTCCGCGTCGACGGGGCGAGTGCGAGGGTGTTGAAACAGATCGTCGAATGCCGTGGCGATTTCCGCAAAGCCTCGGTCCGTCTCCTCATGAAGAACTCGGTAATTCCATTCCACGCCATCCCAGAGCGCCGGTCGAGTGAGGTTCGAGCTGCCGACAAAGGCGGTACCTGGACCTTGGGAATGATGAAAGATGTAGGCCTTGGGATGAAATGTGGTGCCTTGCGACTCAAAGACGCGCAGCTCCAGTCGCTCTCCCAAATCGAGTAGCTGGACCAGCGCGTCCGGGTCGGTTGCGTCAAGATAATCACCGGTAACAATTCGGACGCAACCTTGGCGGTCAAGTAGATCCCGCAGATGTTCGCGGAGCAGTGCGACACCGCTCTTCAATATGAAGGCCACGGCGAAGTCGGCCCTCAGGGCCTGATCCAGCGAGTCGCGAATGTGGGGCAGCAGCGGATCATCCTGGCCGCGAACCAATCGACGACGACGCGTGGGTGACGTCAACGGATGGAGCAACTGTGGTTGGGGTTGGGCCGCGAGGTAATTGCCGCGAGCAGGAATTACATGGCGGACGCCACCGCGCGGGTCGGAGACATCGCCCTCGGTCCGGGGAATCAGGTGGACATGGAGATGATCTACGGTCTGGCCAGCGGCAACGCCGACGTTAATGCCGATATTGAATCCATCCACCGCGCGCTGCTCGAGAATCATTCGACGACCCTGATCGAGGGCCCGCAGGATGGCTTGTTGCTCGTCCCAAGTCGCCTCGAACCACTGGGCAACATGTCGGCGTGTGATGATCAGCAGATGCCCAGGTGAAACGGGATAGCCGTCCCACACCGCAAACACCTGTTCGTCGCCGAAGAGGTGTCGCGAGTTATCCATGTGGCAGAACGGGCAGTCTCCCGTCATCGACACTCTCCCTGCTCCTCGTAGTCCCTGGCGGCGGGACGCGTTTTGGATTCTCCAGGCCGGTCCATGACCGGACAATCTTGTGTGAGGGGCACGAGTCAATTTAGAGAAAGGCGAATGGGGTCGCGGGAATCGGCCGCGGGATCTAGCGTGACTTATATATTACCGCGACTTCGTCGCGGCACAGGCTCTTGAGCTATATGTTACCGCGACTTCGTCGCGGCACAGGCTGGGAAGCCTGTGCTACTTACTGGTAAATCTCCAGGCGGCCAAATGGCGGGCTGTTGCCGTCCGGCGCCGAGGACTGACTCTTCGTCCCCGCGAT
>JBJHCD010000391.1:0-6013 GCA_050485845.1 Pirellulaceae bacterium
CTTCTCTTCCTCGATTTGACGTTCGGCGGCGGTCAGCATGATCAGGATTTTGTCCCGCTCCCGCTGGCGATAATCGAGTTCCAGTTCATGGCGTTTGATCCGAGCCGCCACGGTATGCACGTCTTTTTCGAGTTCGTCGGCCTTCGACCGGACGTGTGCCACTTCCAGTTCGGTGGGACCGTCCGGCGACGACTCGAGTGGAACCACCTCCAGGTAGGCCTCGCGGGCTCGGACGCCCAGCACCATGACCAGGATGATCAAGATGCCGACCAGATTGGCGACGACGTCCAGAAACGAATCTTCCCCGGGAGTCAAGTTGGGGCGGGAGCGTCGGCGACTCATCGAGTGTCCCTCACCAATTCGAGTCCGCTGTTGGAAAGTAATTGCTCCAACAGCTCGTAACGGCGATCCGCGTCTGGGGCAATGGTGACTCGAAGTTCCGGCCGCCAGTAGCCGCCGAGCGGAGCGATACCCCAGCCCTTCATTCTCCGCTGAAGTGTTTGAACGAAGCGATCGACACCGGCGACGGCATCCGGTTCCAGCGAGAAAGATTCCGGAGGCGAAGTACTCCCCGGCTCCGGCATTAGGACGATGGCGTCCGACTCGCAAACGATACGGACGGGCCGCCGATAACCGGTGGAGGTCGAGCCTTTGTTCTGAATGGCCCAGTCTCCTCCGCGGGTTTGTGCCATGGAGAGCGTTTCTCCTCCCGCTTCGCCCTCGCTGCCGTCGGACGAACCAGTTCCCGGTTTGCCAGACGTCGCCTTGCCGGTGCGGGATTCGTGAGCGTCCTCTTCACCCCGATCCGAGGTGGCGGCCTGCTGACCGGTGGTGCTCCCCTTGCCGGTCCCCGTCCCCCCACGGCCGCTTCCGACTCCTCCCCGCGAGGAACCGACCGGCCCGCCGTTCATCGGCACCACGCCTCCGCGGCCTTCGCTGACGACAAAGCCCGAACCTCGAGGATTGCTGGGCATGGCGGCCTTGAGCCGGGCCTGGCGACTGCGAGCATCGCGAATCGCGTCTTCCAAGAGGCCGGCGAGGGCCGGATCGGGGGGAGCGTAATTCAATTGGAGGTCGGCGGAGACCAATTCATAGCCGAATTCATCTTCCCAGGATTGCATGGCCTCCCGAGCGAATGCGTAGGCATCGATGCCGTCAGGTCGAATGACCAACAGCGGATAGGGATCGGACCGGGTGCCGGCCGAGGCATGTTTGGCATGATACTCCCGCGCTGCCCGGAGCGCGGCGTCGAGCGGGTTGCCGGGACCCCCGGGGCCGTCAAAATCGGAGGGAGTCAAGACGATGTTCTCGGGACGAAGGATGACGCCCCGAGACGTGCACTCGATGTAGATGGGGCGACGCTGAGTGCCATGCGGTCCCGGATAGGGAATGATCGTGTAGCTTCGCGGAGTCTCTTGGGATCGCCGCTCCGCCTCCTCCAAATCGGCCCGCGCTTCCTCGAGCTGTTGGCGGAGCTGAGCGAGTTCCTCTTCCCAGGCTTCCTCCAGTTCCTCCTCGGATGAACGGAGTTTTCCGAGTTGTTCCACTTCGCTCTTGAGACGCTGCCAGCGTTCCTCCAATTGGCGGATGTGATCTTCCAGGTGGGAGAGGGCGAGACGCTTGGCAGCCAGTTGCTCCTGGATCTCCCGGCGCTGCTCCTCCAGCACTTCGGAACGCCAGGAATGGTCTTCCAGCTCCATGACGAGCGCTTCCCGTTCGCTGTCCGCTTCTTCGGCCTCGCGCCGTTCCGCTTCCACCGTACCGGCATGCACCCGCGCTTGCTGAACGACAATGACCAGCAAGACAATCAATGCTCCCATCGTGCAGATCAAGACTGCGAGGAACGGGAACAGCGATAAGGCCAGTGCCGGTTTCCGCGCTGCCCTTCTTCTCATGCTGCCCGCTCGCTCTGTGTCGTGGGAATCTGTCGCAAGTCCACCTTCCTCGCCTCACCTGTTCCTCCCAGCCGGGAACTCAGCAAATGAATCGCGGCTGAGAGAGTCATCATCGTATCCTCGAAGCTCTTCGCCTCGGAAAGCGTCTGCAGATTGGAATTCAATGCCTGTTCCAGCTGCACGACTTCTCCGGTTGCCTGGAGCGTCTGCTTCATGACCTCACCCTGCTGCAGCAATTGCTCCTGCTGCGCGGTCATGAGTCGAGCGTTTTCTCGCAGTGCCTCTTGCCACGTTTCCCAGTCATCCATGGCTCGGCGGCTTGCCTCCCCATGCAGTTCACCTAGTCGTTCGGCATGCTGACCCAAACAAGACTCCAGGGAACTACTCAGCTGATGATGAAGTTGCTCGCCAGCCCCCACGATCTGGTCATGCCAGTGCTGTTGGGACCGGTCGAGACTCTCGTGCCAGAGGGACGCCTGGCGATCCACCAAGTTTTCGACTCCCCGCATGACCGTGTAGCACATCCGTTCGACCGATCCGAGCAGTGGGTCGGAACTGACTGTCGAAGTGGGAAAGCGACCATCCAGAAGCGTCATGGCCTGCTCGTCCACCGCCGCCAGCAATTCGCTTTCCACCCGCTCCACGAGGAACTGAAGAAACATCAGCACGATCGAGAGAACCAGGGCCAAGGCGGTGGTGTCGAAGGCGACATAGAGGCCCGACAACAATCCCTGCATCGCTTCAGTCGGATCGGTGGCCAGTTGCGTCGGATCGAGGTTGCCGAGCGCCTTGGCAATCCCCATCACCGTACCGAGAAAGCCGAGCATGGGGGTTGCCCAGATGACGATGCGAACCAAGGCGAAGCTGTTCTGCTGACGCTCAATGTCCCGGTCCGCCAGATATTTCAGCTCCTCATCCAGCTTGTCGGCGGTTCCCTGGCGTTGGATGTGTGTCAACGCATCCCGAACGCGTTGACCCAAATAGGATTCCCGAACTGCGGCCGGAGCGGCGGCGACCTTCGCCAGCAATCTCGCGACATGCTCGGATAGGCTCCCGCTTTCGCCCGTCGAGGTGTCCGAATTCTCGCCTTCGTCCGACCGGCTTTCGTCCAACCGGCTGGACAGCGGATTGTCGGAGAGAGTCAGCGCTTGCTGAAGCACCGAGATGAACTTCAAGGCCAGGGCGGAGAGCCCGACGAAGAACAGACCGACTTCGAAGTAGGGGATCGGATGCCCGGTGAAGTACCGGTGCATCAGGGGGAAGTTCAGCGGACCCCGAAAGATAGCGACATAGAAGAGGCTGCTGGCGGCCAGGCCGATGATCAGCGGCCAACCCAACCCCCCCAAGGCCCGAAGCACGGCGCTCGATTCACGTTTTTTCGTCACGGACAGATTCCTTTCCGCCGATCTGGTCGATTCGTGCCAGGTGCCAGGGGGCGTATCCCCTGGAATAGGAAGAATCGTCACAATCGCTACAAATTATTCAGTTAAACCAGTGTGAAACCGTGAAGAAGAAGTTGTTAAGATCGTCAAAAGTTCCCCAAGGCGCCGCCCGATAAAATCACTCGTCCTCCTTCAAACTGTCCACTCGAGAAGGGAACGGTGGAAGTAATCCACAGGTGTCGGCCACCCCGCGTTGTGGCCGCGGCACTCCCTGCGACGAAATACATCCGGTCTTCATTCGATTTCATTTGGCAAACGGCTTGAGATTGCATCCCAGGGGGGAATGGGCCCGGTGCCGGCATCAGCCGCACCGGGCTTTTTTTATTTGTTCAGCGAACGACGGGCGGCGAGACCGAGGAAACGGAGGAACTCTCTCCGGCACGACCCCCTCAATAGGAACATTCTCGGCTGGGGGCGAGTTGGCTCGGCGTTCATGCCGATATCGGGGTCGGGAGTCTAGAGGAGCCTCCCGGTGCGCGTCAAGTTCAGCCGGGAAATGCTCCTCGTCGCCCCTGGGACGCGCGAATAAATACTTTAAATGCACGGGTCCCATTCGTTCTTTGGTGGGGGTCGGCCGTGTGGCGGCACGTAGTTCGGTCCTGCCGTATTCGCTACAAGCGGCAAAGGCTGGACGAATGGGAGGGAGCAACCGTATTCCCGCGGCAGGAAAAGCTTGCAACTCCCACAGCGGCTTTTAGAATGGAGGAGGTAAGTTTTAATGGCTGCGGAAGGTACGGAATTCGCGCGGCCTTCGAGTATGGACACCAATGCGTAGGGATGCAAACCATGCGAAATGTGGCGGTTGGGCTTGTTTTGGGTGCGGTGCTTGCCATGTTGGCTGCCAGCGGGATGGGACCCCGTCCGGCGGCTTACGGCCAGCTTGGCGAGCGGACTCGGAATAACGGCGGCGGCGATTTGATCTCGTTTTCCTGGGATGCCGGAAATGCCGAGCATGTCGCGGTCCTGGATCCTCAACTGCGATCGATGAGTATTTACGAAATCAGCCGTAACTCGGGTGCGATTACGCTGAAAAGTGTTCGAAACGTCGGTTGGGACCTTCGGCTGGAGGATTTCAACTCGACGAACCCCACCCCCCGCGAGATTCGTTCTCTGGTTGAGCGACGCTGAGTGACGAGAGCCGAACGAGTCTTCGCGTCCGAAGGTCCTCACGAGAAAAAAACCCTGGTCACCCGCTGTGGAGATCAACATGTCGAAGTTTGTTACGCTTGACGAGGCGGCTCAGCTACTCGGTATGACCACCGACGAACTCGTCGAAGCTCGATCCAGCGGCGAAGTCCACGGGTATCGTGATGGTTCCAGTTGGAAGTTCAAGGCGGAGGAGATTGAACGCTTTGCCTCGGAGCGAGGGAGCGAGCTTCCCGGTGGCGGTGCGAGTGACGCGGGCGGGGACTTGGGTTCCGACGAGCTCCGACTGGTCGGCGGGGAGGCCGATGTAGAGGCGGACAAGCCGGCAGAGTCGCCGGCAGAGTCATCGGAAGACGAACTGTCGCTGGATCCTCTCAGCGATTACGACGCGGACGACGCCGTGCTTCTCAGCGACGCCGATGGTGGTGTTTCCGAGGCGGCCTCCAGTACGATTATTGGTGCCGGCGGTCAGTCGGACGGGGCGGAAAGCGACATTCGACTCGCGTCCGCTGAAAGTGACTTGACGCTGGACGATAGTCCCCTCGAACTCGACTCGGACAGCGAAGTTTTGGGGAGTTCCGAGCCCCCCAAAACCCCGGGAGCTGGTGATAGTGACGTTCAGTTGGTCGCCGACGAAGATGGTAGCGACGTCCGAGTCGTTCCCGGGTCGGGCTCTGGAATCCTTGGGGGGAGCGGCACCGACGAATTGAAGCTCGATGTCAGCAGCGGAAGTGGTACTGGCGAGTTGGTCGGGGGTACGGGGAGCAGTGATCTGGGGCTCGGCTCCAGCGAACTATTGGATGACGATGACGAGGAAGTCCTGTCACTGAGCGACGAGGACGACTTGGTCCTGGCGGGAAGTGGAACCGGCAGCGACGTCACCATGGGTGGATCGGACACGGGAATTAACCTCACGAATCCCTCGGATAGCGGCCTGCTACTGGATGATGACGCCCTTGATTTGGGCTCGGTCTCCTCGTTGGAACTGCCGGAGGACGAAGAGGAGGACGCACTCGGTTCCGTTGATGACGCGGATGGAGGGGTGCAACAAGAGGAAGATTTCAATCTGGGCCCCACGGAAGTCGCCGCCGAACCGGAAGATGACGAAGGTAGCTCGCAAGTCATTAAGCTGGAGCAGGATGCGTTCGGGACGGATGACCTGACCGACGCGGATCCCTTGGCCGAAGGTGTCGGATTCGAGGAAGTGACGGATGACGAGGAAGCCGTCCTGGTCGCCGACGATGTGGAGGGATTGGAGACCGCCGGGGTTGCCGTGGGGCGTCCAGCGGAAGACATCTCCTTCTCCGCGGTGAATATCGCTTGGCTCTCCTGTGTCACACTCGTATTGGCACTCAGCGGTATCCTCATGATTGACGTGGTGAGGAATATGTGGAGCTGGAACGAGGCCACCGCCAATTCGCTGGCCTCCGGTATCATGGAGGGAATTGTTAGCGCCGTGGGCATGAATCGATAACGTCGTGTTTCGGCTGGCCGACGAGATTCTTCCATAGGGGGGGGCTGTCGTGGGGG
>JBJHCD010000392.1:0-5998 GCA_050485845.1 Pirellulaceae bacterium
GAGGAGACTCGGTTCCTGTTTCAAAAACTGCGGCTCACCACGACCGTGACGACGCGAGTCGGCCAATTGGGACTGGAGATTCGAGACGAAATCGAAAATCTTTCCGCCTCTCCCGCCGAATCGCAGATGTTGTATCACGTCAACTTCGGCTTCCCTCTGTTGGACGCAGGGGCTCGAGTGATCCTGCCTGCCAAACGGGTGGTGCCGCGCGACCTGCGGGCGGCCAGTGGCATTTCGACCTGGGACAGCTACTCGGCCGATTCCCCGGGGTTTGCGGAGCAGGTTTATTTTCTGGAGCTTTTCTCGGATGCCGAGCACTGGACCCGCGCGCTGCTGAAGAACGCCCATGGAACGAAGGGGGTCAGCCTCAAATTCCGAACGGATCAGCTCCCCTGTTTTTCGCTCTGGAAAAACACCGAGGCTGCCGCGGACGGCTATGTTACCGGGCTCGAGCCGGGGACAAATTTTCCCAATCCACGTTCTTTTGAAGGTCAGCAGGGACGCGTGCTGAAGATTCCGCCGCGGGGTCGCGTGGAGCTGCAATTGGGGCTGGAGTACCACTCGGATTCCGAGCAGGTACGTGAGGCGGAGGGGAAAGTCGAGCAGCTACAGGCCGAGGCTCCGCGGATCATGGGTCATCCCGTGGATGAATGGTGTGCGGGCTGACTTTTCTCGCCCAGCGGATCGGCAATCAGATCGGCAATCAGATCGGCGGAAAGATCGGCCGACAGATCGGCGACGTGGAGCGACAGTGCGCTGCGGGAGACGACGGCCTGCATTCTTATTCGGCTTGGACCGGTTCCGTACAGAAAGGACTCTCTGGGGCCTACTGAAAAAGAGGCGTCTGGTACGGCCATGGGTCGAGGATTCCGGGTTCGCGGACCGTTCTGCTGCTTGCGGGCTTGCGGCAAAGCGAATAAAACGACCTTTTCCTCGGCGGTTGGGCCCCCCAATCGGCCATCGATGGTGTGGCTGCTCCTTTTGGACGGGGCGCGGGGTTCGAGGAATTCGGCAGTGTGAATTCGGCAGTGTGAATTCGGCAGTGTGCAGTGAGGGAGTATTCAATCGGCCGACTAGCGGTTCGGCGGGGTAGTTGTCCTTCGTTGTGGGGGGCTGTTTCGCTTCGCCGCGAAGGCCCGAGCCGCTTCCAAGTTGATTTTTGGCGCGAAGTTTTCAAATCACGACGTATGCGTGAGGGATAGGTATGACGGCAGCGAATGTGGTGAAGGGTGACAATGTTCGTCCCATTCTCGAACGGGCTTTGGAGGCCGGCGACGGACTGCTTCGTCTGACTCCGACTTGGGTGCCGCGTAGTTTCTTGCATCCGGGACGCCGAATTAAGCTTCATCCCTCCGACCTCTACGCTTATGGGGCGGATCGAGGTGGGATTGATGAACGTTGGTTCTCCAGCACGACGGAGGCTGCCAACGAGGGGCGAGTCTGGCATGAGGGGCTCAGCTTTGCCAGCTTCGAAGGTCAGCAGTTTTTGCTGCGTGACGCCGTCTCCGAATTGGGGAACTCGCTGGTGGGCGAGACGATGTACTCCAAGTATCAGCGTTGGCCGGTGTACTCGAAGTTCTTCGACAACATGGGGCCGATTCCGCACCACATGCATCAGAGCTTTGAGCATGCGAAGTTGACCGGGCAGGAGGGAAAGCCGGAAAGCTACTATTTCCCCCCGCAATACAACAACGTCGACAACAACTTCAGTTACACCTTCATGGGACTCGAGCCGGGAACGACCAAGGACGACCTCCGCAAGTGTCTGGAGCGGTGGAACGAAGGGGATAACGGAGTGCTCGATCTTTCCCGTGCCTACCGCTTGAAGCGGGGGACCGGCTGGTTGATTCCACCCGGCGTGCTGCATGCTCCCGGGTCGCTTTGCACCTACGAGCCGCAGTGGGGGAGTGATGTCTTTGGGATGTTCCAGTCGATCGTGGAGGGGCGTTATGTCCCCTGGTCGCTGTTGGTGAAGGACGTCCCGCCGGACAAGCATCAGGATCTCGACTTCATCATCAGTCAGCTGGACTGGGAAAAGAACGTCGATACGCATTTCAAGGAACATAACTACTTGGAGCCGATTGTGGATTCGTCCGCCAGTGGCCAGGGGTATGTGGACCGTTGGATCGTCTATGGGCGGATTGACGGCGAACAGCTTTTCAGCGCCAAGGAATTGACGGTCGAGCCTGGTTGCAAGTGCGTGCTTCGCGATCCGGGGGCCAGTGGCTGGATCACGGTGCAGGGGAAGGGGCGAATGGGAAAGTTGGCCCTCCAGACGCCCGCCATGATCCGTTTCGGCGAGGAGACGGAGGACGAGGTCTTCATCAGCCACGACGCGGCGACCCGAGGCGTGGAGATCGAGAACACGGGTTCCGAACCGTTGGTGGGGCTCCGCTATTTCGGCCCGAACGTCCACGATCCATTGCCGAACGTGGGGGATTACCGCCAGTAGAGTTCGGCCGTGTCGCGAGTTCTTTTTCGGGTAAGTGTTCCTGAGTTATCATCGCCGGCGGTCCAGGTCTTGGTGAACGCGTCCCGCCGGCTTCTTTGTCTCCTCCGAGGGTGAATGCAGTCATGAGCGAAAAACACGTGAATCAATTTCCCAAGCTTCACAATGCGGCTTGGCCGGGCGTGGTGGGGAAGGGGCCCGATTCGGAGCCTCCCATCGAACTCGACACCATGTTGGATTTGACGGCGGCCGCGGAAGTGGACGGGGTGAAATTCGATGGAGTCGATCTATTTCTGTTCGATCCGCACGTCAGCATCGATGCCTCGGACGCCGATCTAGAGCAGTTGGCGGACAAGGTTCGCTCGCGAAACCTGGTAATTGGTTCCGTGGTGGCTCCGGTCTGGCCGCCGACCGGTGGTGGTTCCGCCATGGGGACGGACGAGGAGCGGAAGGCCTTCCTGGGGCAGGTCGAAAAGGGTTGCCGGATTGCCAAGGCCTTGCGGGACTTGGGAGTCCGACCCTATGGCGTGGTTCGAATCGATTCGGCCTGCGATCCTGGTAGTTGGGCGACGGGGGACTCGGCCCAGAATTCCCAGCGGATCGCGGACACGTTTCGCCAAGCCGCGGACATTGCCGAGGCCCATGGGGAGCGATTGGCAGCCGAGGGAGAGATTTGTTGGGGAGGAATGCATAGCTGGCGCGAGATGGTTCGGCTGCTCGAACTGGTCAATCGGCCCGACGTGGTCGGCTTCCAGGCTGACATGGCGCACACGCTGCTGTACCTCATGGGTTACAACGCGCCCCAAGATCGGATCCTTCCGGAGAATTGGGATTGGAGCAACCGCGAGACACTGGACCAGGCGCTCCAGGAACTGACCGCCTCGCTTCGGCCCTGGACGATCGACTTCCACGTTGCGCAGAATGACGCCACCGTCAAAGGGTCGGGGTCGCACGACAAGACCGGGCGACATTGTCTCCCCGATGACCCCAACGGAAAGCTCGATATTGCTCACCACGCCGGCTTCTGGTTGCGGGATGAGCGGGGCGAGCTGACTCGGAAATTCCAGCACATCTGTTGGGATGGCTGCATGTTCTCCAATGAAGTGATGATGCAGGGGGAGACCTGGAACAAAATCCTCTCCGCGATGCTCTCGGTACGGGATGCTCACGGTTGGCAGGCCTAGCAAGGCGATCGTTCACAGGATGTCCACGTGATGTTCACATGACTTGAAGTGCCTGCTGGGGAACGGATCCGAGAAGATTTTTTTCCCCAGGGGGGGATTCCATTGAGATTGGGAAGGGAAGAAGAAGAGGTTATTCGATGTCGAAACCGCTGAATATTGGCATGATCGGCTATGGGTTCATGGGAAAAGCACATTCGAATGCTTACCGGAAGGTCAACAATTTCTTTGACCTCGAATACCGCCCGGTGCTCAAGGCCGTTTGTGCTCGCGACCGCGAGAAAGCCCAGGCGTTCGCGGACACCTGGGGATACGAGTCGGTGGAGACGGATTGGAAGGCGTTGCTGAAGCGCGATGACATCTACGCGGTCGATATCTGCACGCCGAACAATCTGCATCGAGAGATTGCGATTGCCGCGGCCGAGGCGGGCAAGGCGATCCTGTGCGAAAAGCCGTTGGCGATTAATGCGGCCGAGGGGGAGGAGATGGTGGCCGCGGTGGAAAAGGCCGGGGTTCCCAATATCGTGTGGTACAACTATCGTCGAGTTCCGGCGGTGACGTTGGCCAAGAAGTTGATTGACGAAGGGCGGCTGGGGCGGATCTTCCATTTTCGCTCGGTCTTTCTGCAGGACTGGACCATTGCCGCCGATCTGCCTCAGGGCGGGGCGGCCTTGTGGCGTCTGGATGTCAACGCGGCCGGCAGCGGCGTGACCGGCGACTTATTGGCTCACTGCATTGACACGGCGATCTGGTTGAATGGGAGCATTCAGAGCGTCTCGGCCATGACCGAAACGTTCGTCAAGGAGCGGAAGCACAATTTGACCGGGCAGGTGGAGAAAGTCGGCATCGACGATGCCTGTGCCTTCCTGGCTCGCTTCCAAAACGGATCGCTCGCCACCTTCGAGTCGACTCGATATGCTCGGGGACACAAGGCCCTCTATACCTTCGAGATCAATGGCGAGAATGCGTCGATTGCCTGGGACCTGCATGATCTTCATCGGTTGAGCTACTTTGATCACCGGGATGACTCACTGGTTCGGGGCTGGCATTCGGTGCATGTCACCGACACGGACATGCCTTACATGGATCACTGGTGGGTACCCGGGCTTCAGATCGGATACGAGCATTCGTTCGTCCATCAGGTGGCCGACTTTCTGGAAGGTCTGGCCAAGGGGGAAGCGGTGGGTCCGACATTCAAGGATGCGCTGGAGACGCAGCGAGTATGCGACGCCGTTTTGCAGAGTGCCCAGCAAGGAAAGTGGCTCGAAGTCGGAAGCTAGAAGCTTGCCGTGGACTGGTTGGAGGCACGAGGGGGAAGTCGGCACTCGCGGCCGGGAGGGGATGAGACGCTCCTGACATGAATTACTTCGCTCATGGTCGTGATTACGTCGATTCCCCCTATTTTCTCGCCGGCACGGCGGTTCCCGACTGGTTGAGCGTGGTGGATCGGCGAATGCGGGTACGCGGGAAGACCGCCGCTCGTTTCGTCGACGACCCGGATCCTCGCCAAGCCTCCTTGGCGGCCGGAGTGGTTCAGCATCATGAGGACGATCGCTGGTTTCATCAGTCGCGAGCGTTCGTGGAATTGAGTGCCCAATTTTCTCATCACTTGCGGAGTCTGCTGGAAGGGGATGGCGGTTTTCGTCCCAGTTTTCTCGGACACATTCTTGTCGAACTGCTGCTGGACGCTGAGCTGATTCGAGATGAACCGGCTCGTTTGGACGCCTACTACGAGGCGTTCGAGAAGATCGACGTGCCGTTCCTCGAAGCGGGGATCAATCGGATGGCGACGCGGACGAGTGATCGGCTGGTGGAGCTGATTCCGCGTTTCTGCCAAGAGCGGTTTCTCTATGACTATGGCGAGGATGACTCCCTGCTCCGACGACTGAATCATGTCATGCGTCGAGTGGGGTTTCCGTTGTTGCCGGCGGAGGTGGCCGAGTTTTTTCCCGAGGCCCGGCGGCAGGTACGCCGGCGCCAGTCTGAATTGTTGTATCGACTTTCCATTACCGACATTCGATAGCCGAGGAGTTGTAGCGGATGAAATACGGAATGAACCTGCTGTTGTGGACCGGCGAATTGAGCGAGGAGATGCTTCCGGTTCTCGAGTCGCTGAAGAAAATGGGGTACGACGGGGTCGAACTGCCGATCTTCAATGTCGACTTGGACTACGCTGCTTGGGGAAAGCGGCTGGATGACTTGGGCCTGGAGCGAACGGCCGTCACGGTCCGTGGCGAGGGGGACAACCCCATTAGCCCCGATTCGGCCGTGCGGGCCGCTGGAGTCGCCGCGACTCAGCGAGTTCTCGACTGCTGCCAGGCGGTCGGAGCCACGACCCTGGTCGGGCCGTATCACTCGGCCCTGGGGC
>JBJHCD010000393.1:0-5997 GCA_050485845.1 Pirellulaceae bacterium
GTGTCTATCAGCGTTCATTCGCGGTTCCCCATCGAGATCAACCGCTTCCAGAAAGTCCGCCATCACCAGCTTGGCCGCGCGTTCGACAAGGCACCAGTTCGTGACAGGATTGAGGGACGAACGTGCGGTGCAGAGGAACGATGGACGGCGCTGCGGACCCGGCCTGCAAGGAGGAGCCCGTGGGCTAGCAGTTGCTCAGCTGCATCGTTGCCGGTTCAATGTCGGTCGCGGCGTAACGCGAACACCGGGAACCATCGAACTCGATGAGGAGATCGGCATTGGTGAGGGTGAGGAAGTTGAGGTTATCGTGAAGCCTATCAAGCTGAAGCGTCCCTGGGGCGAAGGGCTCAAACGCTCGGCGGGAGCCTTGGCCGATTACTGGCCCGAGGATGATGACCTCATACTCAAGGACATCCAGGAGGATCGTAAGCGAGTAACAGATCGGGAAATCCCCGAATGAGCTACTTTCTCGTGGCCTTACTCCCTTTCTGTGCCCTGGCGGCAAAGCCGGGCCGTGCCAGAGACGATGGTCCTCGTACTTCAACGAACCCCAATTCCGGCATCATTGTAACATTTCCGCTCGTAGTAAAGGTTGCTCATGGTATCATCGGGAACATTACTGAATGATGAATAGAGCGGTTGCAACTCTGGATGAGAGAACAGGAGGCCTCGAATCATGTTTCGTCGAACCAAGTCGATACGTGCGGGACTGTTTCTTCTGCTTTTGGCAGGGGCGCCGGTCAGCTCCGCGTGGGATGAAGTGGGCCGACACGAGGGGCAAGACGCACGGCGCGAACTGCGGCGCAGCCTGGCGGCAATTCCGGTGGCTGACGGCGCGAGATTCATGCTATCGGAAGACGCCTTGGCCATGGCGTGGGCTTCGCGCGCCGCACGTTTCCGCCGATCCCTCCAGGCGACAGTGACAGGTCGAGGAACCGTCGAAGTGGACCGTGACGGGGATGAGATTGCGGTCTTGCTCATCGACTCGGCGAATCAAGTTTCAGGATTCGCGCGGGCTGACAAAGAAAACGAGGTTGTCGAGTTGGTCATGACGCCCACCGCATCTTACGGCGGCACTTTGGTGGATCGTCGCGACGGAAGTCCGCTCGCGGACTACACCCTGCAGATGGCCATCCTGTCCTCGAACCTTGCCGTCTGCTCATCCCAACGAACGGATGAGCGAGGACGATTTGCGTTCCCGCATGTTCCCGCCGGAGTACCACTCTGGCTTCAGGTTGACCGCCAAGGAGATGATTTGGGGCCTTACATTGTCGGAGGAGCCCGGATGTTTGAACCCGGTGAGCAACGTGAGAAGGACATCGTGGCCGCGGCATGGATTGGCGAAGTCGCGACTACTGCAAAACAACCGCCGCAGCCACCGACAAAGACAAGGGTGGCCAATGTCGCCGAAACGTCCCGCGCGATGGGAATGCCCGTGGTTATTTTTCTGGAGGGAGATGATTCCCACGAAGTCAAACGCGTGGTTGCCAGCCTGCTCGATAGCATGGAAGTGGAAGAAATCGTTCCCTATTTGCCGCTTGTCGTGTCCGCGACCGAACAACTTGCCGAGCCAGGTATCTTCACGGCCCTGGGCGCGCCGCGCTCTCAAGAGCGTGAAATCGTCATGCTGGTTCTTCGCAACGGCCAGGAAGGTCCGGCAACGTTGAAGCTCGACTGCACTGAAGCGGACTCGGCGATTCGGCGGGGAAGCGAGTTCCTTGATCGGCACCGACCACCTGCCCAAGATGCCCGCGTGAAACTGGAGGACGCTCGTGTCCGGGCACGTTCTAACGGTCGTTCCGTCTGGGTCATCCTTGGGGGTACTCGGTGCGGTCCGTGTTATCGCTTAGCCCGCTGGGTCGATCAGAACCGCGAGATCTTGGAAAGAGATCTCGTCATTGTGAAGGTGACGGATGGGCTTGACGAACATTTCCCGGAGATCGAGCGGGAGCTGGGAGGATCACGACATGGGATTCCGTACCATGTACTCCTATCACCCGAAGGGGAAATACTGTGGAGTAGCGAAAGCCCGCTGGGAAATATTGGGATGCCCAGTTCTGTCGAGGGGATTCGTCATTTCCGCCGGATGCTGCATACGGCGCGAACGCGTCTCACCCAGTCGGACATCGATGCCTTGATCGACTCGTTGTCCTCCGGCCTAGGTCGGTAACTCACGTCACAGTTCGAGCTTTGTACTTCTTGCCGCGGAAAAACGTGTGGGCGGAATAAAGGCCGGCACTGTGCCGAAATCAAGGATGTGTCAGTTCGCCCAGCAAGGTAAAGTGGCATCACGTTATGCGCATATCGATGTCAGCGCGAGCACGTCACTGGTAATCGCGGACTAGAAGGACGTCCAGATTTCCTTGAGGGACCGGGCGCCTGGTTCGCTCTGCATCTGCTTCAGTTCCGCCGGCGTATAGGGGCAATTGTCAGAAAGAGAGTCGGTCCTTACCGGCACGAAATGGCCCAATCGCCTACCCGATTCGTCGATCAACTCAACCGGTTGGACAACAGCATCGAGTTCTCCCTTTCACGGCTGGTGCACGGTAATTTGATTCATGCCGCATCGCCCCTAGAAGAGTCGACTATTTGCCTCTGCGCAAAAGACTTCTAGATACCGGATTGCGTTTGACCTAGCGTCGCCCGCCACAAGTACCCCAGTGGCACTACCACCGGACCACCACCCGATATCTAGCGAGTCTCATGGGCAGTCGCTCGGCCCGTCAACAAATGCGGCCGTTCGGTTCGCGTGACCACCCAAAGAGTACGTTCCGGACCCGCCCGCCGGCAAGTGTCCGTGGACGCAGAACGCCCATCGGAAGGGCTATGGGGAGCTCGATGACCTCCACGGTGACTCCGTGGGAGCGAGCTCGATTCCCATGCGAGCAGAGGCATGCGGGAAATCACTGAGATAGACACGACTTACGTCCAATGCGGGGAACACGCCCGCGAAGGCGAGTCGCGCGGGGCATACCCGGAATCGACCCGCGATACCCTTTTCCCGAGCTGTCTCGAATTTGCCGATCGCCGGGTACAATCTAGTTGAGATTGGCAGCTGGTGGTCCGGAGATATTCTCGCGCTCGGGGCCAGGAAAGGGAAATCCGAGGAGGCATTGGATCATGACGAAGTCGATTCATGGCAGAATTCACGGCAAGACCATCGAACTTGATGAGGAGATCGGCATCGGTGACGGTGAGGAAGTTGAGGTCATCATGAAGCCGGTGAAAGAGAAGAGACCCTGGGGTGAGGGAATCAAACGCTCGGCGGGAGCCTTGGCCGATTACTGGACCGAGGAAGATGATCTCATACTCAAGGACATCCAGGAGGATCGTAAGCGGGAAACACGACGGGAAATCCCCTCGCAGTGAAAGGAGACTATGGCGACTTTGGGCGAATCCGTGTTCATGCCTTCGCGGGAGACATGAGAAAACACCGCCCGGAGCGTTCGACAATGGCTACTAGCGCCGGGCGGTTCAATCCGTTCGCCCATGGCGCGAAAACGCCCTGGGACAGGTCAGCGGTCGGTTCCGTTGTAGGAGCATCCACTCCCAAGGGAGCTAGGGCCAAGCGGAAGCCGAGTTCGTTGTTGCGGTTCGTCGGCTGGTTCCTGTTGCGGTTCGCCGTCCGGCAGTTCGCAGCGGGGTTGTTCCAGCTACCGCCCCGGTTCACGCGGTTCGAGCCTCAGGACCGCTCACCTCCACCTGTTGTAGCACGCCGGAGCGAAATTTCCAGCTACGGACGCCGGCCGCTCGTGTGAACGCAACCAAGGCCGTGGCACGGCGCTGAAGCTCCGGCTCACTCACATCACCCGATCGGAATCGTGTTTCGAGTTTCATCAGCCGCCGGCGAAAACGGACCCGACTTCGACGATTCAACTTCAGCAAACCCGGTAACACGCGGCAACCAAGGAAATCGACGCCATGAGTACTGCGATTCATATAGGGGGCGACCTTGAGTCGCAGACTCAATTGCTCGCCCAGGAACGAATGAGCGTCCATCAGTCGATCGAGAAGTTCGGCTTTCGAATTCGACCACAATAACATGTCATCCATGTACCGGACGTAGGCCGGGATGCGCCACACCTGTTTGACTTGCCGGTCGAAATGCCCCAAGTAGAAATTGGCGAGATGCTGGGAGGTGAGACTGCCTATCGGCAGCCCGACCCCGATTTGAGCCCGGAACGCGCGAATGATCTGGGAAAGAATCGAAATCAGTTTCCGATCCTTGAATAGAAGTTCCAGCCTTTCGACCAGCGTGTCATGTGGGACGCTATCAAAGTATTTTCGGATATCAAGCTTCAGGAAGAAACGATACCGGTCGGCGAATTGCCGCGCCCTCAGTAGCGCGGCAATACGTCCTTTTCCTCGCCGGCAGGCGTAGGTATCGGGTATTAGCCGGCGTTCGAACACCGGTTCGCACACGTTCATCAGCGCGTGGTGCAGCACCCGTTCCCGGAAACAGGGCGCGGTAATGACTCGCTCCTTCGGATCCCGCACGACAAACTGGTGAAAGTGTCCGACCGTCACGCAGCCACTCAGCAGCTCGTCTCGTATGCTGGTGAGGTTGCCCTCCAGGTGCCGAACAAAGGCTCGCGCGTCGGGCCGATCTCGCTTGCCGCGAAGTGCCCGAGCGATCGCCAGACGCAGATTCTCACGTTCCGCGACCCTCTCCAACAGGTGGCCGATTCGCTTCATTCGTCCGGCCCCTCGGAGCCATGCCGCGACAGCAAATCCAAAAATCGAGCGCCGTATTTCTCGATGCGCGACTCTCCAATCCCGTCGATCTTTTCCAGGTCAGCACTCGTACGCACACGCAACTGCACCATTTGCGCCAGTTGCTCGTTACTGAAGACGGTATAAACCGGAACCGCTTCGGCCTGGGCGAGTTCTTTCCGAAGTTCGCGTAGCTTGGTAAACAGGGCAAAATCTTCTGGTGGGAGGACCGTCTTGTAGTCCTTGCCTCGTGTGCGAGCGTTGTTGGCAGATTGCCCACCGGTCGATTCATGATAATCGACGCAGAATGCCCAGTAGGAATCGCTCCCCTGCTCGACCCACCTCCGTTCCACCGCGAGGACTCGATGCCCGCGAAGGAACTGGTTCAGCTCGCCTTCCCCGAGGCCGTTGTCATGCATGGAGATCCAGAAAAACTTGAATGGCATGGCGACACGCCCCGTCGGTGTAAATGTGTTTAGTATTTTTATGCGCATGTTCACTATCGCTCCGGCGTGCGCTTCAGCACGGTGGCGGCGGGCTCCGCCCTACGCCGCCTACCGGCTTCCGCTCTCGCCTCCGCTCGCCGGTTCCTGACTGGAGCTCCCCGGAACTAGGGCCAAGCGGAAGCCGAGTCCGAAGTTGCGGTCCGTCGGCAGGTACCCGCTGCGGTCCGCCGTCCGGCAGAGCGCAGCGGGGCCGCGCCAGCTACCGCCCCGGCACACGCGGCTCGAGCCTCCAATAGCGTCCTCACACCACTCCCAGACATTCCCGTGCATGTCGAACAAGCCCCAACCGTTACACCGACGACTGCCGACCCGCACCGTCCTGCTTACTGAGTTCACCACAAATACGCAGTAATCAGGCAGGTCCGCCTCGTCGTCCCCAAACGAGAATCCCGTGGTCGTCATCGCCCGACAGGCATATTCCCATTCGGCCTCGTGAGGCAACCGGAAACCGTTCGCCCCCTCATTCACCGCCACGTCGTAGGCGACATAACTGAATTCGTCTTGCCTTTGTGAGGCCTCGTCTATCCGGTAGTACGGCGCAAGTCCTCGCTGTTGACTCAGCCAGTTGCAGTATCGCACCGCATCGTACCAACTCACCTGCTGAGCTGGATGATCCAACTGGTCCTCCGCCGACACGCCGTGAAATGTCATGGGCTTCCATTCACGGTCGGTGGCGGAAGCGAACCGCTGGAATTGTCGCACAGTCACCTCGTGACTGCTCAGCCAAAACTGCCGCTCCACCGTCAACGGTCCCGATTCTCCCTGGACAGTCCCGGCC
>JBJHCD010000394.1:0-5993 GCA_050485845.1 Pirellulaceae bacterium
GATGAGCCGTCGGCCGTGGAGGGCAGTTCCAGTGGTATCGCTCCCCCCCCCCCTCTCTCTTTCTCTCTCTCTCTCAGGTTTCTCCCTGGCCGTGCCCTCCGGCGACACTGCGTAGCGCTGTCTGTATTGGTGGGACTATTGGGGACGTCGGGATGTCGAAGCGATGGTATTCGCTTGGCAAAGGTGCCGCTGGATGTGGCTCCCGCCGTCGCGGATTGGGACGCCGGAGTGGTCGTTCCCGGCAGTGTAACGGTTGTGTCTTTTCCCCTTGACGATCCATTGGTGATGAGTGCGGACGACGTGCTCGCCATTGCGAGTTCGTGTGGATGTATGACGGCAACGGCGTGGGATTTCTGTGACGATGCGGGGCGGCAGCGAGTGGCGGTTCGTGTGCATATATTGGAAAAGACCGAGCAGTCCCGGCCATCGAGTGCGGCTCGGATGCTTGTGCTATTGAGTATTAAGACGCAGGCTGGCATTGTTGTAGAGCGATCCGTACGGGTCTTGTTGTCGCGAGACGATGCAAGAGATCGTGGGCTAGCGACCGGATGACTACTTGCTTGACCGTGGGTGCTCTCGGATCTTAGTTTCCGGTGAGTGGCACGACAACCAAGTGGTCAATCATTGGATCCTCCCGTTATCGTTGGGGTTTGCAGTGGTGCTGGTGACGGCAACGACCTATTCCACGTGGAGGAGGCACGTTTCCTGTTTGGCCAGGGCCACGGTAGAAACGGGTTCGAGTAGTGAGGTGAAGTAATATGTACTTCTCAAGAATGCGGGTGATAACAATTGTGGGAATTGCGGGGTTGATCTGCGGTTTTCTAAGTTGGCATTATGAGCGACCTCGTCTTGAGTTGTCTACAAAGTCACTTGACTTTGGGCCGGTGGCGTTGGGCGAGCGTGAGACGCGAGAGGTTAACGTTGTTAACATTGGCCGGTCGGTGCTGAAAATTCGCGAGATTCGTCGTTCATGCACGTGTACGGACGTGCGTATTGAACGCCACGAAATCGCTTCTGGGGAATCTGCTAAACTGTATGTCACGATAACTGGGGACGGGCGTGCGGAGTCAATTGCCAGGGTCATAATTGAATCCAATGACAGTGTAGCCCCGCGGCAAGTGATTGACGTCGCCTACGAAGATGGGCGTCGCGTATTCGTAGAGCCTGCCCAATTCGATATGGGGCTAGTCCGCAGACCGGAGTTGCCTCTTGAGCGGAGCGTGCAATTGACATTCAGGCCCGACTTTGAAGAGGCACGAGAACTCGACGGCATTACGGCGTCTTGCGGTTCGCCGTTTATTAGCGTACGTCTCGCGAGGGCTAGTGAGCATGTGTACGATGTTACGGCGTGGCTCGACATATCAGTACCGTCAGGTGAAATACTCGACGAAGTCGAAGTGCGAAATGGAAGTGGCCAGCTGCTATACGTAATTCCATTTTACGCGTATGTACCCAGTAATGTTGTTGCCCTTATTGAACCAATAGTCTTTTCTGGATCGGACGGTGTTTCGACGGCGGAATTGCTTGTTTCGCTGCGGGACGAGGGCGGTGTGGCAATGATTGAGGATGTTCGTGCTTCGGAGACGCTTGCGAGAGCTGTTCAGTTCGAGTTTTCGAAGGAATTCACAGGAAGTACCCTGATTGTATTGCATTGTGGTGCTGGCGAAAAGGACGTGGCATCGAGCGGAAGGGCATATATCGAAATCTGCATCAAGGGCGCGAACACTGGAAGTGAGGCAATACGCGTACCGGTAATTAATGATGCAAAACCCGGCCGCTCGGCGCAATCGTGAGTGTCCGGCACAGTCAAGTAATGACGTGTTGTCGGTTGTCGCGTGTGAGAGTGTGACGCAGTGTAACTATCCGATCTGGGTTGCAACTCGCTTTTGTTAGGTGGGGCGATTGTCATGGCTCGTCATGTTGTAAGGTTGGATGGTTCAAATTATGGGAGAAAGTCCAAGTGAAGATGATCAATGAAGTGGCATGCGTAACGGTCGCTGGTCTGTGTGCATTTCTCGTAGCGCACGCGTTCGCTGCGAGTTCCCTGCAGCTTTGCAATTTGGCTGCGATGCCATGTAGTCAATGGACGCCGCCGCATGCGCCAATTGGCCTTGAGAATACGTGTTGTACGGCGGCCGAAGAATGGAGGACTATAGCTTGTGAGGATACTGAACATGCTGTAACCTTGCCTTCGTTCTTCATGGCCTGCGGGATGTTGCGGGAGTATGTCAATGGAAACTGTCAGGAGCCAGTTGCTACATGCGGTGGAATGCTGGCGACCGGGGGCTGTCAGCAACAACCGTGCAATGGCGGAGGCGGAGGTTCATCCTAAGGAAGTGTTGCTCGTAGTGATATTGGATGTGAGGTGGTGTGGACGCCCCAGCAACACAGAAGGACGACGAAATAAGAGTCAATCCCGATTCTTTGGGCTCGGGCCCGAATGGAGGACTTGTTAGTATGTTTGCCAAGCGAATCCTGCAGACTGGGTGGGCCCGCAAGTCGTATGGCTTGGTGTCGTCTTCGCTCTGTCCCTTGGCCTGCCAGCTCTTCGTTTTGGTTGTGGTCAGCGCTCATGCCGCGGATGAAGTCGGCCTGGAGCAAATAATCACGCGGGGCGTGGCGACGGCGAGACTGATCGACACCTTGGAATATCGGTCACGCGTTACATATTCGGACGGACGCGTATCGGATGTTCGCGTGTCTCGGAGCGGCGATAAGTTTCTTTTTGATAAAGTTGACGTTGAATTGGGGAAGTATCCAAGGTTTGACATCACGTACGCGTTTGACGGACATCAATACCAGCGGTTGATGAAGAAGGAGGACGCACTGTTGCTGGAATCCAAGTTCATCGGTTCAATTGGGTTTGACCCCCTCGTTCGTCCCTACTTATGGTTGCTCCAAGGGCCAGGTGAGTTAAATACTTTGGATCGATTGTGCAATGGGGAAATATGGAGCGAAGTGTTAAATGACGCCACAGTCCATTCCAGCCCAGAGAAGATAGATGGAATCGCGTGCGTCGTGATGGAGGTGCCTTCGCAGAGTCGCGACAAGCCATGGCTTTATCGGGTGTATCTGGCGCCGGAACATGGGTACTACCCATTGCGTTACGAGCGGATCATGCGAGAGAGCAATGAGGTTACGAGTCGTTGTGACGTGACGTTGGTGCATCCATTTGACGTGGATGGTCGGAAGGGAGTGTTTCCGCTTGTCATTGAGTACGAGGAAAAGGGGTTCGACGGTCTCTCGGCCATCCAGCGAGTGAAAATGGTGATTGAGCCGGTCACACTGAAGATCAATGGACCCATCGACGACGAGGTTTTCAAAGTGTCGCCGCGAAGAGCGCGACATGTGGTGGATGTGGACCAGGCAAACCAATCCGTCCGAGAAGCCATGGCCGGTCGAGAAATTCCCGTTCGCGACAGCCAAGGGGGCAATCCCTGGGTCCTGCGGTTATCGTTGGGGTTCGCAGTGGTGCTGGTGACGGCAATTGCCTATTCCATGTGGAGAAGGCACGTTTCCTAGATTCAAACTTGCCCTACCCCGAACGTGCCGGCGAGAGACGCGTCGGCTACCCGCTTTCCTCGATTTCTCTTGTCGACTGCCATTGACAGCGGTGGAGAACTTCCCCTATCCTTCGCCCCCTTCGAAGGCGCCGCCTAGAGAGGTCCATGCCGCAATGGGCCAAAGGCGGATTCGGCGTGTCGGTATGGATGCCGACCATCAAGTGGACTGTGCTTGGACTGGGACGTCGGAGCCTTCGGTGAATTTATTCTCCGACGGTTTCTCGGATTCCTCCCATGATCGCAGTCGGCAAGAGTCCATCGCGTGGCCGTGGCGTTCGACGTCCGCGCTGGTACTGCGTGCGATTGCTCCTCTTGCTGGTTGTTCTCGTCAGCAGTTTGACGGGTTGCGCGTCGGACCGCTATCTTCGGGAACGACGCACTCCCTTCAATCCGCTCCAGTCCACTCTCCAGGTGATTTCGCGCGGTGGGCCCCGGCCATCCGAGCGGACCATGCAGATTCTTCGCCGGTACGATCTGGCGGAACAACATGAGCGGAATACCGAACCGGTCCTTGTCCGCTTGCAGCAAGCCCTGGCCGAGGAGCCAACCCCAGACAAATGCTACGCCATCGCGGAACTTGCCTATATCGGTGGGGCTCGATCCCAGCAACGGGGACAACAGCAACAGGCACTCGACTTCTACTCCACTTCGGTGGCCCACGCCTATCTCTACCTGTTCGATGGGCGTTTTCAAGAAGTGCGGAATCACTTCGATCCCATGTTCCGGCAAGCATGTGATCTGTACAACGTTGCCCTCGAATCTTCCTTGCGGATCTGTCAGGAACGAGGGGAATTGCTTCCGGGGACGACGCACAGTGTCCAGATTGGCGAGCAGACGTTTGACGTGGCGGTCTCGCTGTACGGTCCTTGGCAGAACGAGGAGATCGAGCGACTCGACTTCGTCTCGCGGTTCGAACTTCGGCGACTGAGCAACCGCCATCATAGTTACGGCTTGGGCGTGCCGCTGATCGCCATCCGTCGCCCGTCGGAGGAAGACGACCCAGCCGGGAAATATTATCCCGATAGTCTCAGCTTTGCCGTCACCGCCTTCTTGCGGTTCTATCCGACGGAAGACCAAGGAATGGCCTGCGAATTGGAGCTTCACGATCCGCTCGTCTCCCGGTTCACCCAAGTTGGACCGAGTTCGGTTCCGCTGGAGACCGATCTGACAACGCCGCTGGCCTACTTCCTCGATATGCCCGAAATTCAGAAAACCTCCCGCTTTGCCACGCAAGGTCTGTTTTTTCCGGATCGCACCAGCAATCAAGGGGGACTTTTCATGGTGGAACCATTCGATCCGGACAAGATTCCGGTGCTGATGGTCCACGGGCTCTGGTCCAGTCCCCTGACCTGGATGGAGATGTTCAACGACCTGCGTAGTTTTCCCGAAATCCGTGAACGCTACCAATTCTGGTTTTATCTGTACCCCACTGGGCAGCCATTCTGGGTCAGTGGCTTGCAACTCCGCCGCGACTTGGCGGAACTACACCAGGCACTTGATCCCGAGCAGCAATCTTCGGCCCTCCGGCACATGGTCCTGGTCGGTCACAGCATGGGAGGACTCGTCTCGCGTTTGCAGGTTGTCGAAAGCGGCGATGATTTCTGGAGAATCATCACCGATCAACCTTTGACGGAAGTCGTGGCGAACGACGAGGATCGACGAGAGTTGGAAGAGCTACTCTATTTCTCGCCCAACCCGGGGGTGCGGCGCGTCGTCACCATCGGAACTCCCCATCGAGGAAGTCGGTTCGCCAACCGAACCACGCGCTGGTTGGGACGAAACCTGATCTGGCTCCCCTCGATGCTGGTCAGCACCAATGAGCGACTTATACGCCAGAATCCCGGAGTGTTTCACAACACGGATTTCCTGATGATCAACACGAGCATCGATTCCCTCTCTCCCCGGTCACCCATGCTACCGACGCTGCTGCAGGCTCAGCGTGCCTCCTGGGTGCGGGAACATAACATCATCGGCGTGGTGCCGGATGAGGGATTCGTGGGACGGATCGCGGCCGAAAGCGACGGCGTGGTGCAGGTCGAGCAGGCGCGGCTGGATGGAGCGGAGTCGGAAATCATGGTCACCGCAGATCACATGAGCGTTCATCAACACCCGCGAGCCATCCTGGAAATCCGGCGCATCCTGCTCGAGAATCTCGAGGACTTGCGAACTAGTTCGGAGCTGGAGTGGGCCAATGGCCACGCAGCCGGTTTTTGATACGGTTCAAACGAAGTTCTCGCGAGTAGGCATCTCGAGCACCGAGTGGGGCCACGGGGTTGGTCTGCGACTCCTGATAGGATTCTTCCTGCTCCCCGATCTTCCCAGCTTCCCCTACCTTGCCCATCGAGCCCGAGCTCACCGAGCCCGTCGAGCCCGAGGGAGGACGGGACGAGGCGTCGTCGATTTCCAGGTTCGCCTCGAGCGTCGTGGGGC
>JBJHCD010000395.1:0-5990 GCA_050485845.1 Pirellulaceae bacterium
GTCTTGCAAAACATCTCCCGCTCACGGGGCATGCCCCGTGAGCGGGGGGGGCGTGGCGCGAGGGCGGACTGTACTGACAAGTCGATAAGCCCAAACGGGGACGGGTCCCCGGGGACGTCGCTTTTCCAGCAGATTTATGGGCCCTATGGAGACCACCTTAAGAGTGGACTCGGCAGGCTGAGCACCCGGATTCCAATGCGAAGGGTGTGTTCAGATTCTGCCCCGAATCCGTTAGGAAGACACCCTTCGGTTTTGGTGCTTCGGTTCTGGTACGAAGACAGATTTGTTGACAAATGCCCCCTCGGGAGTCCACGGGCTCAGGCGTCACTCGGTAGCAGGTACCACGGGGAGGATAATTCGGGATGGATGCCGCTGACTGTGATGGACCGCGTTGTGGGCGATTTGTTGGCGGCGATGTTGGTTCAGCGGTTCTCCCGAATTCGGATTCACGTCAAACCGAGGGAAGTTGCTGCTGGAGATGTCGACTCGAATGCGATGCCCCTTCTTGAACACATTGGACGTCGGATAGAGCCGAATCGTGATCGGATAGATCGTCCCGGTCTCCATCAACTTTTCCGAGGCCAGCGATTCGCGGAAACGCGTTCGGAGAATCCCATCCCCGATGTTCAGTTCAAAGCCCCCAGGGAAATCTCGACTCGGCGGATAAACATCCAGCAGTTTCGCCGTGAAGTCCGTGTCCGGGGCGTCGGAAGAAATCCAAAGTTCCACCTCCAATTCGCCCGTAACTTCCAAGTCGGCCTCCAGCGGTTCGGATTGGAAAACCAATACGTCGTTTCGAGCCGACAAGGGGATCGGGTGTGGCCAGTTCCAGACATGGGGGCCGCCACGCTGGTCCCACGCCCCCTGCAAGAGTATGTCATTACCAGACGAAATGTTGCCGCCGATCGTCGGAACGGGATTAGCGGGGTCGAATTGCAAGGTGGTTGAATCGCCTCCGGAGGGAGGGGTGTCCGGAGCCAATCCCCCGCCTGGCTGCAGGTACCAAGAGGTCGAAGTTGCTCGGGCCAGCGGCCATTCCGACTCGTCCCGCCAGTAGCCGCCATGAAACAGCTTTCCCTCGTCGGTCTTGTGCCCGTCCCCGGTCCCCATGACAAAGATGCGAACGGGTGTCTTGAACGGGGCGGACTTTCCGACTGAATTATCCAAGTCCTTTAACCAATGGTCGTACCACTCCAGCCGCCAGGCCAAGGGATCCGGAATTGCCGCGTCGGGCCCAAAGCTGACTTGACCATGTTGATGGTCCCCCTGGGCCCCGTGAATCCAGGGCCCCATGATCAAGTAAACGGGGCTGGTCAAATGTTCTCGTAGCGTCTGAAACGAGGCGGTTGTATTGCTAGCCCAGGAGTCGTACCAACCTCCCACGAGGTAGACGGGGAGGTCTTGGTACTTTTCCGGAAAATCGACGATGTTGTTCTGGGCCCAAAAGGCGTTGTTGGCCCCGTTGTTCATCGCCTCGACCAGCCAATGTTCATACTCGGGAGCCAGTTGCAGTGGGGTCGTCCCCGGACGGAGGGGAAGCCGCGCCAGATAATGCGGACGCTGTTCGGCCATCTCAGCCAACACCACACTCGTTCCCGCATCCCGTGCCGCTCGGCTTCCCCGACCCGCATTCAAGAAAATCCAATTCCAGAACCGAAGTTCAAACGCCCCCCCATTTCGCATGCTGGCGTAACCCATGTTGCAGACGGCGTCGACAGGGATGATCGTGGTGAGATGGGGAGAACCTTCCATGGCCAGGGCATGCTGAGTTCCCCCGACGTAGGAGGTGCCGATCATGCCGATCCGCCCATTGGACCAAGGTTGCTGGGCAATCCAGGCGGCCGTGTCCACGCCATCCGGCCCATCATCACTCAGCCACCGCCAAATCCCCTCGGATTGATAGCGTCCTCGAGTATCCTGGGCCACGAAGACATAGCCTCGAGCCGCGTAGTAATTTCCCAGGCTGCGATTGCCGGCCTTGTTATAAGGGGTGCGGGTGAGTATGACGGGGAGTGAGTCATCCAGAGGGGTTCCAGCTTGGCTGGGGCGGTAAATGTCCGTCGCCAATCGGACACCATCCCGCATGGCCACCATTTGGTCCGATTCAACGGCCACTTCGTACTCCGCCGCCCGCTGGGCAGGCAGGGGAGCGACCCACGTGAGCAGGATGATGGCGGCGGTCCAAATCGGACCTTGTGTGGTGATGCGGGGGACGAGCTGTGGAAAGTTGTCGGGAACGCGAGTTTGTGCGAGCATCTAAGTCACCATCGTGCGGGGTGCGGAAGAGTCGGATCAAAAAACCTGGACGGTGAAGTGAACGATACCCGCTCCGACTGCGTAGTTCCACCAAAGGTCTGTCCCCGTTGTCATTACGTTCCCATTACGCTGATAATGAATCGGGAAGTAACGGGTGGTGGCAGAATGGATTGACTCAGGAGCCGTCTCCCTTCCGCCTTCATGGTTTCAGGCCAGGGATGGAAGAGTCCGGAGTATCGAGAATGAACGATCTGGCAACAATCGCGAGGATCCGTCCCCGAACCGCTTCTGCATGGGGCTTGGTATTGATGGCCGCAATCGCGGGATGCGGCCCGGTCGGCGGTTCCTCAGGCCCCACTTCTTCCGATTCCCCCAATCCCTATCTGCTGGCGGAGGAGCCGAACACGCCGATCGGCGTGGACGAGGTGTTCACGATGCTGACGGAGGCCGGAGAACGATTGGAAGTGACCTTGGTGGGAAGAATTCCCAAGCAACTGAGCCAGGGACTTTCTCCCTGGGGTGAAAACGAATCGACATTCGTGGTGGTCGAGTCGACCAAGGACGATGAATCGGCCCATGCCGGGCCTGGACATGACCCGGACAATTGCCCATTCTGTAAACGCCGCCGGGAAGAAGGGAAATCGACAGTCAATTCCCTGGCCTTGATACAGATAGTGGACGAAGAGGGAAAAGTCCTCCCCAACGATCCTCGGTCACTCCTGGGGATCAAGGAAAACCAAGTGGTCGTCGCGCGTGGCGTGGCCGTGCGGGATTCCCTGGGAAATATCACCCTCGCCGCGAAAGGACTCTTCATTCGCCCAGCCGATTGAGTTTTCCCAAGTGCTGTTACCGTCCATGCATGCCACCAGGAACCAACGAATAGACGACACTTTCAGTCCGATTTTTCAACTCGAGAATTCGCGAGTTCTTCTATGCAGAGCAACTCCGAGTTTCTCGAAAACATGAGCCCTTCTGGAGAGATGCCAGTTATGAACGCCGATTGTACTGGGTTGCGATTCCGTTCTGCATTCGTCCTTGTTCTAGTGGGATTGTTGGCCACGGTGTATGGCTGCCGAGGTGGGACCGCGACGGACGACGGTCCCTCCCAGTCCGATCACGCTCACGACCATGACCATGATCATGATGGTCACGACCACCACGGACATGATCACCATGGGCATGATCACGATCACGATCACGATCATGGGCATGGAACAGCTCATGAGCCGCCGGCCACGTTCGAAGAGGCCTTGGCCAGACTCGAGTCATTGACGCAAACCATCACCGAGGCCTGCGAGGCGGGTGACTTGCACCAGGCACACGATGAGTTGCATGAGGTGGGACATTTGCTGGATGGTTGGGATGCCCTGATTACCAATTTTGATATCGACGATTCCAAGGCGACTCAGGCCAAAGGTCTGGGAGAAGCCCTGTTCAATCGATTCATGAAACTGGACGACTCGCTGCACGGTGGCGATGAGGTCGATCTCGACAAATTTGCCGAAGGATTGCAGACCGAGTTGGGTAAGCTTCAAGAGATCCGAGCTGACGCGGCCCAGTAACACCGGACGCCTCCCATTTGATTGACGACGCCGACTCACTTGACGACTTTCGATGACCTGGCTTGGAGTACAAGCGGCCACTTGATGAGAATGCCAGGCTTTGACTTGGCGAAAGGGGACTGCCACCGATGAGAAATCGCCAGAAGTTCAGCCGCTTGGTATTGGGCTTGGCCAGTAGCTTCTCCATGCTGACAGGCATCATGGCTGCTCGGGCCGATGATTCAGATTACGCCAATCCACGTCTGCTCATCGAAGCCGAGGCCCTCTCGAAGTCACTGGACAATCCCCAGCTCGTCGTGCTCGACGCTCGTTCGGAGTCCTCTTTCCAGGATCTAAGAATCCCGGGGGCTCGATGGGTGGACCACTCGGAGTGGGCAAGAACGTTCCAAGAGCGAGAGGGAGAGGATCGGGAGGAGTGGCAGGACAAGGTTCGGACGCTCGGAATTAACGACGGTTCCCGAATCGTGGTCTATGACGATGCGGCCATGAAGGATTCCGCTCGGATCTGGTGGATCCTGAAGTTTCTAGGGGCCCAGCAAGTTCACGTCCTCAACGGAGGTTGGCGAGGATGGCAGGAGGCGGATTTCCCCGTCCAAGCAGGAGCGTCGGAAACAGAAATCGCTGCCGGTGATTTTCAGGTGCGCCCACGCGCCGAAAAACTTGCTCGACAAGACCAACTGCTCAACTCCCTTCCGGCAGCGACCTTCCAGGTCGTCGATGCCCGGTCGTTTGACGAGTATTGCGGAGTGAACCAACTGAGCAACGAGCGAGGAGGAGCCATTCCAGGGGCCAAGCACCTGGAATGGAGTGATCTTGTGGATTCAGAAACACACCGCTTTCGCTCGGCAAGCGAACTGAAGCAGTTGTTTTCCCAAGCGGGCATTGACCTCTCCCGTCCCACCGCTACCCACTGCCAATCGGGAGGGCGAGCCGCGGTAATGGCGTTGGGCCTGGAATTGATGGGGGCCGAGGACGTCCGGAACTACTATCGCGGTTGGAGTGAATGGGGGAACAGCGAAGTCACCCCGATACAGAAGCCCGAGTAGTCCATCAAAGCGAATGGTTCTTACCGAGGCAAACGAGTAATCGCTGCGGCCTCGGAACGGTCCCACGGAAAGGAAAGACAGACTCACACCAGGCGTAGCCTACGGTGGGTTTGTAATTCAGAAAGTGGTGACCGTGTGGGATGTTGACGCGTGCCCCGGAGAGGTTGTGACGCCATCGGCATTTAGTAGTGCACCGTGTCCAGTTTTTGAATCTCCAGGACTGAACGGCGGACGGTACAACATCTATTGGGAAATGTGGCCGGTGAATCCCAGAGGACAAGTCGTCTTTCCTGGGGCTCCCCCGCAGCCGGCCATCCTTGATGTTGCAAGCTCGAAAGGTCTCGGTACGCGATTAAGTGGGAATTGATCTCTCCTTTAGATCTACTTATTGCGCCGGGAGGTCGGGTCCAAAGGATTCGTGGTCGAACGGAATGTCGAGATCGACCTTCATGTCGTAAGCGTTCAATTGAGGAGTGGACAGCTCATGTCTACGATCTGGCCTTCGATTCCAATGCCACTGGACTGACAGCACAACGAGGAGGACCAGTGCTATGATCGAGTAGATTACGCGAGAACGCATGATGGGACACCCTTACTTGGGACCAACTGGTGGCTACTAGAAAATCAGAGAAATTTCAGCGGCGAAGTGCGGAAAGTGAGCAGCAGGGCATGCGAAGACAGCCTGCGAAATTACCCCATACGGGGATCGCCTGCGAGCCGATGATACGCAGGGGGTCTGCGGATAGCCTTCAGACGTATCCTCCGGAGTTACGGAGTTGCTGATCCGAAGAACTCGGTGACGCGGTGAAGGGCGTTGGGGAGGAATCGCGCGACCGAGTAGTGGCCCCCTGGATACCAAACGATCTCGGGTTCGCCGAATGCCTTCCACAGCGACTCGGTGCACTCCCGCGGAATGATTTCGTCCTGGTCGGCGTTCAGCATCAACACGCGTTTTCCCCTCGCTTTGTCGGCATGGATGACGGGGTCGATGTTCCGCAGTAGCCTTTGAAACTCTTCCCTTTGGCCCCCGTGATCCGACCAGCGACGCCGAATCCGCTCCAGTTCGGGCGATTCCCAAGCCACTCGGCCAATGTCCCCCCCAGCCAAAAGGAGGCAACCGTGGCGC
>JBJHCD010000396.1:0-5967 GCA_050485845.1 Pirellulaceae bacterium
CATTCACGGTCGCGATGAATTCCTCGGAGACTCGCACGGAACTGGAAGTCGACAGCTCGCACTTGGCCCGCTCACAACTCTGCATCAATCGCCACCGAGTTGTGGGGTTCTCCATCAGGTCGATCCCATGCTGGTTGTGGAATTCGTCGGCCACGTGCCGGGCGAGAAGTTGATCGAAGTCATCGCCTCCGAGTCGAGTGTCCCCTTTGCTGCTGAGAACTTCGACGACCCCTTGTTCCATGCGGACGATGGAGACATCGAACGTTCCTCCCCCGAGATCATAGACGATCAAGTGGCGACGTTCGGGGCTTCCAGCGTGATAGACCAAACTGGCCGCCGTCGGCTCGTTGATGATCCGTTCGACCGTCAGTCCGGCCAACTGCCCCGCCTCGCGCGTCGCCTGCCGCTGGTTTTCGTCGAAGAAGGCCGGAACGGTAATGACGGCTCGAGTCACTTCGCAACCGAGAGCCCGTTCGGCCCTCTGCCGTAGCCGGCGGAGGATGATCGCGCTGATCTCCTGGGGCGTGAACGACTGGTCCCCCATCGGCAGCTTGACTGCCTCCCCCAGTCGCCGTTTGACCGAGGCGATCGTCTTGTCGGGAAAGGCGGCCAATTGGTTCTTGGCCGCTCGCCCCACGGTCAACTTCCCATCGGCCGTCAGTCCCACGACCGATGGCAACAATTCCTCGCCATCCTCCCGGAGAACTTGGACTTTTCCTTCGCTCAGTACCGCCACGACACTGTTGGTCGTTCCAAGGTCAATGCCAATGATGGGTGATTCAGTCTCGGACATGAGAAGATTTCCAACGAAAAGAGAATCAAAAAACTAGACGAACAATCTCAGACAATCTCAGACAACACCGAACAGCAAGGGCGACACCCAACGAATGTTCCTTATTTTGCCACGCGTACGTGAGCACATCTCAGGATCTTCCCCCGCCAGACATAGGCGGGACGTAGTTGCTCCGCCACGTGGGCACTGGGGACTTCCGCCTGCTCGATCACATCCACCGCTTGCATCAGTTCCGCGTCGAACAGCCTTTCCTGGACATCGACGCGTTGGAGGTCGCACGCCTCCATCAAGCGATGAACTCGAGCCAGCAGGAGGTCGAGGCCCTGTCGAGTGACATCGACGAGCGACTGGTCCTGCTCGTCACGAACCACCAGCGAATTCTCCAGCAAATTACGGAGCTTCTCCAGCAGGCCACCGGCCCCCATTCGCGCCCAGCGGGATGAGCCGGCAACCACTTCATCAAACTCCTTCAGAGCCGCCACTAAGTCCTCTTCCCGAGCGGCCGACTGCCGCAGCATCTCGACGGATCGTGACAAGCTTTCCTCCATCTCCGCCACCGCATCGGCCAGAATTCTCGCCTCTCCAGCCAGCCTTTCCTCACCCTCGCCCTTTGCCGGTTCGGATTGCAGATGCTTCTCCAGTCGCTCCAGGGAAGTCACCAAGGATTGTTGAAGTTCCCGACCACCCCGAACCTGCAGCTTGAGTTCATGTCGGAGCGCGGTAAACGCCTCGACAATGTCCAGGGCCCCCAGCAGCTCGGGCGAGGGTGGCTCAAGCACCACCGACTCTCGTGATTCCTCGCGGCTCGAAGGTGCTCCATCCGAGGGTGCTCGATCCGAAGCTGTTCGATCCGAAGGTTCGTCAGGCGATGCGTGATTCATGCGATCCAGTTCAGTCCAATTCATGTCGTGTCCATTCACCCGGCGGGCCCGTTCGTGTCCCGGCCCGGATGATCTCAGGCAGTGTTGATTCCAAGCAGTGTTGATCTCAAGCAGTGGTGATTCCAAGCGGTGGTGAAGCCCGATCCGAACTCCGGTTGGGGCAACTTGCTTCCCAAGGGGGCCTAGTCCTTGTTACCGAGGGCCAAGAGCACCAGCTTGGGAAGCCGGGGACGTTTCGTTGCCGCCGACGCCACGACGGCCCGGAGGTCAAGTGGATCGTGCGACAATTTCATCAAGGCCTCGGCCTGTACCAGCGGATCGCTGAGCCGAGTGTAAGCTTGGTGGATGACCCGAAAACGATCGGGGTCTCGATCGGGGGGAAATTCGCGCACCAGCTTCAAATAAGCCTGACGAACCTCCTCACCGCTCGCGGTCGGCTGCACCTGCAATACCTGATACGGATCTTCCGAGGGGTCGTGCATCGTCTTGGAGACTCCTTTTCTCTGGAGTGACAGTCGTTCCTATTACCTCAAGTCATTACCGAGCAACCCAGGCCCCTGCTCCGGCCAGGATCGAACTACACTGACCGTCGGTTCCGTCTCTTTTCCCGTTGACGTCGCCGACGCTCCGCCGCCGAAAGTTTCCCTCGAGGAGGCAAGTCGTCCGACGAACTCTCCTGCGGCTCACTCGACGTCTGACCCGAAAGATCCGGCGCTGAAACTGGAGCCGCCGCTGAGGCTGGAGCCGCCGCTGAAGCTGGAGCCGCCGCTGAGGCTGGAGCCGAAGCTGAGGCGGTCCGATGAGCACCAAATACCGGATCTGGTTCGGGCCCCATTCCATCCTGGTCGGGAAAGGCCGCCATGTACCAAGTGAAATAGCCGAGTACGAGGGTTAGATCTGGGAGCGAAACGCCTGGTTCCACAAACACTCGGAGGATATCATCAGCGGCAGCCTGGACCTCCTCTTCACTCCTGGCCCCCTTTAGCTCCAGCAAGCTCTCCAGCTGGCTAGTCACGATCCATAACAGACGAGTGGAACTTTCGCCGAGCTTTTGCAGGGTCTTGGCGACCTTCGGCGGGGCATGGGCCAATAGTTCGTAATAGTCGAATTCCCCGGCTAACTCCGTTTCCTCCTCCTCGTCGGGATCGGACGGGCCGAATATTTCCCAAGGTGAACGGCTCTGGTAACTCGAGTCCTCGTCGTCCTCGTCGTCATCCAGGTAATCGGGATCGTCGGGGTAGTCCGATTCGTCCTCGTCCTCGTCGTCGTCGAAGAACATCGATTCGAATGCGGGACCCGAACGGCCGAACCGCCCCTCCCACTCCCTCAGCAATTGTCCGGCCTGCCGAGCGATCTCTTCAAAGCGATGGCGGTAGAAGACATCCTTTTCCGACTGAGCCGCCTTCTCCACCTGTTCGATCCACGCTCGAACTTCGATAATTTTGCGCCCCACATAGTGCAAGTTGACTAACCACTCCAAGACGGAAGCGGCAACTTGAGGGGACTGATCAGCGGCATCGCTCGCCCATTCGGGTTCCTGCGGCCTGTAGGGATCCGACGACCAGAACTTATGCGAGGCGATCCAGCAGCATGTATCGCTATACGCGGGACTTGGGGCATTCGACAATCTGGCCGATTCCAACCGACGACAAAGAATCTTTCCAAGTTTGGAAGCCTGCATCCGGTAGCCTTTGTGGCGCAGACCGACTCGAGTGAGATCCCAGAAGAAGGAGCCGAGTTGCAGGAATTCGTCCAGCGGATAGCCGGCACAAGCCTGGATATGATGGTCCAATTTAGTGCGAAACGGCTTCAAGTCGGCCGACGGGACTTGCATTTGCTGCAAAGCCCAGAAGGTGTAGAAGTCAGCAACCCAGTCGGCACGGCCCAAGGCACTCCGTGCCTCCCGATCCAGCTTCTCGAAGGATTGCCGGCTCCCGGCCCGCAATTCCAATCCCGCTCGCAGAAAGGGAATCCAGTCACGGCTCAGCCAGTTCGGCCACAGGGATTCGGCGGCATCCAGTGTATGATGAGCCAAAGGAATGTGGGCTTTGCGCCGTGCCACGCGCATAGCCTCCCGCAATCGCAACTTCCAAGGCAACGACTTGGCTCGAGGATCGCTGACCCGTCGGCCTTCGAGTTGCTGGATGAGCGACTCCGCTTTTTCCAGCTCATCGTCATCAAAGTACTGGTCGATCAACCAGAGTGCCGAGTCGATTTCTTCGGGGAACTGTTCGACAAACTGGGCCTTCGCTTTCAGCAACTTCCCCCTGAGCGACTTCGTCATCTTGGTCTGTTCGCACCGATCCTCCAAGTTCTTCAGTCGCAGCAGGTGTGCTCGCCGGTTGGCGGGATAACTCTTCAAACTCAACTTCAGCCAGCGGTCCGCCTCCTCGAATTGTTCTTCCAGGTCGCGGAACATGAACCCCCAGGGAAGCTGGGTGGACTGGTGGCATTCTCTTTCCGCCTCCCGAAAATAGACGAGGCTGGCGAGGGCATCTCGCTGTTTTTCGGGGAGTTTCAGAGTCTCCAGGTCCGATAGATAGCGGTCCAGGAATTCTTCACTTTCAATGTCTCCTCCTCGGAAGGAACCCAAGTACTCGGAAGCGTAGAGATTCCAGGACGGATCATGGGCCGGCCCGGCGACTCGCTCAATCAGCAACTTGAAGAGAGCGGGATCCGGTTGACAACTGGCAACTTGGACGCATGCCTGAGCGAACCGGGTGCAGAACTCGGGATCGATTCGTTGGTACCGGGTCAGCAAATCGGAAAGGAGCGACAATTGGGATGGAGAAAAGGTCTGCTGCGGTCTCCGGTGTCGAGTGTTGGCGATCTGCTCCGCGGCGGCGATCAACTTGCCGCGAACCCGCAGCGTCTCCACCGCCTGGACCAAGTGCCGAGGTGGTTCGGAGGCTTCGGTCTCCAGTGGTGAATGCCCTTCCCCTCGCAGGAGCGCGGCGGCAACGCGGGCGGGGCGTCTTGCGGGATCGAGCCGCGCCCAGTTTTGCCTCGCCGCTTCCAAGTCCGCTTGGTAATGGGCAATCAACCCTCGAAGGAACAGGCGCCATTCGGCCAGCGGGCTACTGCGGGGAATCTCCTTGAGTCGAGCGGTCGCTTCGGCGAACTCACCCTGAGCGACCTGTTCCAAGGCCTCACCGACCGCTTCGGCCTGGGAACGCGAAGGTTCGGATAACGCATTCCGCGCTTCCTTGGAAAACACAGCCACATCCTCGGGCTGTTCGTCGGGCCAGGGTCGAGGCTTTAGCTGCAGGGCCGAGACCTCCGTGGACTCCGTCGGTCCCCGACCAGAGGTTGCACGCGAAGGTCCGACAGCCGACTTCGGAGATTGCTTCTTTTTTTTCTGCTTACGTCCCGATTTGGATCGACGCGATGCCATGAGCGAGTCCCTGCAAGGCAGCTCAGATGTACCAATTGGAAGTCCAGCCCGTAACGTACCAAAACCGCTGCGGACAAGCGAGCACCCCGTAACCATGTCGAGCGGCGGAGAAGTCGAGAAGTCGAGGGGGAACCACCAATGGTCCACGTATCTCTCTGTTCTCTGCGCCTCTGCGTCTCTGCGTCCCTTTTTCTCCCCTCAACGCGGACCTTACCCCAAAGTCATCCACTCCCATCTGAGCCGAAGACACCCGATCAGGCGCGTCACCAGCGGAGGGCGGGTACCCGGGGCATCCCTCGCTGGCGAATGCGGGGCACCTCGACCGGGGGCCAAATCACTGAAGCCGAAGGCACCCGACAGACACCCAGCCGATATCCAACAGTTCGACCCTCGATCCTTTCGTACGTTGGTGGCTTGTCGACCGTTCGGCCCAGTTTGTGGTGGCGGGCTTCCTGGAGGTGGGTGACCGTAGGGGTGGGGAACCGCGAATGAACGCGGATAAACACTGATGAGAAACATTGGCAGGCCATGTTGCCGGAAGGAAACACCAACTGGTCACCGGTGGGTGGTTGGCAAGGCCCCGGCGGGATCGCGACATTCGGTTTATGCAGTCACATTAGCGTCCCTGAGTGTTCATCAGCGGTGCTGTTGCCGAGTTCATTTCCCCGCCGCTGGGCGTGCATGTTGCAAGGGCAGGCACGTGAGGCGCGTCGGCTGTGAGGGGTACACGACCGCTACCGAGCTGGTTCCGCCATCGTCACCTCATCTGGCAAAACACCCCGTGAGGTCGCGTGACCGCTGAAGGCCGAAAGAATCGAAGCATCCCGGGGCGGCCGAACCATGCGGAATACAGGGGCGGCATCGCTCCGGCCGCCCCGTGCTGCCGACCGATATCGATG
>JBJHCD010000397.1:0-5959 GCA_050485845.1 Pirellulaceae bacterium
GAATTGTAGTGACGCGGAGGCTCCTCCATTCGATAAACAATCCACGGCAATTGCCGCCCAATTTCCTGATCTTGCAGTGGAACAATCCGATGCTCCATCCCCAAATGCTGCGATACTCGCTGAGCCCACTGAAGTTCCGGATTGTCGCCCTGCCATTTTGCCGTAAAAGCTACACAACGCTTGAATCCAAATTCCTTCGCCTTACATGCCAAAATCGATGAATCCACTCCACCGCTAAGCAAGACACCAACCTCATCAACCTGATTTCGCAATCGGGAAAAGTAACGATCCAGGGCGCCGTTCAGTCCTCCAACAGATTCCTCGATACTCCCTGCTTCTCCCGAGCGACTGAAGGACAAGTCCCAGTAACGCCTATCGCGGACATCCCTCCCCGGCACTAATGAAACTACCGTTGAGGGTAGGACCTGCATAACGTGGCGAACAAGCGATCGATCACCCACCAAATAACGATAGCTGACCGACTCCACTATCGCATCATGATCAACCTCACAATCGCGACAAAACGGCACCACCCCTTTGGCTTCCGAGGAAAACGCCCAACCATCCTTTGTCCTTATATAGTAGATCGGCTTGGAACCGTATCGATCGCGAACCAGATGAACTTGTCGTCCCTTATCGCCTTCGATAACGACGATTACATACTCCCCCTCTAGATTCGGCAAGAACGCAAAGCCGACCTGCTGAAACATTTCGGCAATGACCCGAGCCGGATCGCCTTGAGAAACTCCAAACTGCTGAGCACAATCGACTAGGTTATCAATCTGACCATCAAGCCACACAACAATCCGACCATCTTCATAGTGACCACCCGTAACGCTAAGCTGAACACTCAAATCGCCAACAGCATACTGCCTCGCCTCGAAGGCCTCCAAGGTTCGGGACTTGAGATTTCCAACAGCCTCGTTCCATTGCTTGCCTTGGCCATGAAGTGGCACCCTTGACACCATTCCAATTATGGCAGCCATTTTTTGCTACTTTCACAGTGATCACAACATTGCAGTGCTTGCAACATGTAGCTGTCCATTGTGTGCGCAGCACAGAACGTGCCACAACCGGTAAAGGCCGGTTGCGGGTCACGTTCCTGAGGCGTCCCTGAGATACAGGGAGAGCGATCGTGACGCGGACGTCAGTTGTTTAGCTGTCCGCATTTATAACGACGCGATCCAAGAGGGACATTTCGCAAGAAGGGGGACTTAATCCCGAACTCTCCGCTCGCCGCTGGAAGCAGCTTTTTCCGGATTGCAGCCAACCTTGAACCTCGGCGATGACGCCGTTTAGAGTCAGAGCCCCGAGTTCCTTGCCGATGCTCTGCAACACGCTGGTAATGATGCTCTGGCGTTTTGCCCCAGCCGGGGTCTTGTTGGTGCGCCCGGTCTTGCGTGCCAGCGCATCGCCTCGTAGTTGACGCTCCGACGCGTTGTTGTTTCCGTCAACGCCTTCGGTGACGAAGACAAACAGCTCTTCACCGAGCATTAAACGCATGATCTCGTTGCAGAGCCGGCGGTAATCATTTTCCGCGTCATCGCCATCCGTGTCTTCGTCGAGCCAGCGATCCGCACAGAGTTCCAGAATCTCGTCATTCAGTTCGGCCACACGTTCCGCCCTGGTCGAATTGAGCAATCGTCCATCGGCTTTGATTCGTTTGGCCGCGTTGTATATCTCCAGCAATCGGTCGGCAAAACGACGATACGTCCCATTCTCCGGATCCTGAAGGGTCAGCTTGATCGCCTTGCGAATCAGGTGGGCCCAGCACTTCTGGGATTTCGTGAAACCCTGATACACCGCTGCGTTGTCGCTGACGAGCACCCCAGCGAAGGTGTCTTTGTCAAGGATCTCAGCCAGCGTTGCACCGTCTTTGTGAACGCCGTAAAATAGCACTGTCAATTTGTCGTTAAGGAACGCCCAAACACTATTGATGCTCCAGGAGGTCTCGTCAGCATGGACCACCGCACTGTTGGCCAACAATGTGCAGAGATGATCAAATTCGCCTTCCCAGGCGGCGGCCAGTCGGTTTAGTAGTGCGTCTGCCTGGCTCTTTCGAAGCTTCAGTTGCTGAAAGAATGCCATCACCGAACACGCTTTGTCGATCGACAATCCGAGACAATACACTTGGTAAGCCAACGCGACGATCACCTCGATGCCGAACTCGCCACGACCAAGCGCCCCAGGAGGTTTGCCAAATTGATTACCGTGGCGAAACACTTCGTAGGCGACCAGAACCGATCGTCCGTTTTCAAACCGCCACATCACACGGGTGTGGGACAGCTTGCAAGCACTGGCATCGATGTCCTCGGGAAAGACCTGCTCGACCCGCTCGGCGAGCTTGATCTTGTCGGCCGTAGTGAGACGTCCCCGGCGCTGTGCCTTGCGGTTCCGCTTCCTCCGCTTTCCATTGCCTTGGCGTTTTTGCTCGGCCTTCTCGGAGTACGCTTCATCAAGCCGAGGTGTCGGGTTCCTGGATTTGATCTGTTCTTCGAGTTCAGCGATACGCTTTTGCTGCGCAGCAAGTTGTTTCTGCTGTGCCTCGATCACGACGATTAGGCGATCAACGGAAAGCTTGCCCGCAGCGGCATCGTCCTTGAGTTCTTGAACATCCATGCCCCATTCTGGCAAAATCCGCCAAACTCAGACAAGACCAATTTCACAGGTTGGACAGCTACTGCAACATACCCAAAACCTGCACCCCCATCGCTTTTCCGTGACCACACGCCGTGACCTTCCGAAGTCTTATACCGGTCATCCCAACTCAAGGAAAGACATTACCATCGTGCGGGAAATAACTGACGTCCACTTCGGTTGTAACCTCACCGCTCTTCGGATGTGCGGGAGACTTTCTGGCAGTTATTTCCCGCACGACACTGAAAGATGTACATACCCCTCGTTATTTGACCACTCACGACTTGCGAATAAGCCCTTCGTAGAGCACTTCGTACCTGGAAACCACTGTACCAATACCGAACAACTCCTTAACCCGCTCCCTTCCGCGCTCACCCATCGCTTTAGCTCTCGATTTATCGTCCCACAACGCCCTCATTGCTTCCCCTAATTCAACGGACGAGGACACCGGAACTACAAGCCCTGTTTCACCATCGTTTACAACAATAGGCATTTCACCAACATCAGTCACAATCGATGGAAGCCCCGCAGCCATCGCCTCAAGCAATGCCATGGGCAGACCTTCGTTGTCCGATGCCAAAACGAAAACGTCACTCGCACACAACAAATCATCTACGTCCATGCGTTGCCCAAGAAATAAGACTGACTCTTCTACTCCTAAAGCTTCAACCTGCTCTCGAAGACTACCCAAACTCGAACCATCACCGACAACAATTATCCGACTTCTTGGAACATAGTCCCGAATGCGAGCAAAGGCATTCAGCACCTGGTCAATCCGCTTTCCAGGTACCACACGTGACACGGTAACGAACACCCAATCTTCATCAGTCCAACCCATCCTTCCACGCACGGCCTCGCGAACACGCTCGCGGTCGCCCTTCAATACCATCATGCCATTGCCAATGTGCAACACCGGCTGCCGCCCTGACGGCGCCCAACTGCGCACAAGCTCGACGATCTCCGCCGAGACCGCAACCACCCTAGTTTGACGGAGCAACCGCTTGTGCAGCAACGTGGCCCCTAAAGACCGAGGAAAATGCGTACCGTGCTTCGTCAGAACAACAGGTATCCCCAGCAGTCGGCCCACTCCTGCCCCATAGCTATGGGCATACATGTTATGACAATGAATTACAGCTGGCCGAAACTCTCGCACGACCCCTAACAACCGAATGAAACGCCGGAAGGAGCCGCACGTCGGATACGAAACATCGTACACTCGTCCACCCTCCTCGCAAATCCCATTTGCGAATTCTCCCCGGGCGACCAAGCAGGCCACAGCCGTCGCATCGAACCCCCGAGCTCGAACCAATTGACAAACGACACGTTCGAGCCCCCCCACCTCGAGCGAACGAACCACATGCAGAACTCGTGGACGTTGCCGTCCCCGTTGGTATTCGCCTTTAGTCTCGGCCGCAGCAGACACTTCCATCATTCGTTATTCCTCCAGCATTCTCTCCGCCAGCACATCGGCATCTTCATTCCATATGTGCAGTCGCCCCCACACCTCCACGTTCAACAGGGTCCAATAAACAGAACTTTCTCGCTTCAATTCGTTCATTGTGCGAAGCGAAATCCCTCCCAATAGGTCAGCCACGAAGCCGGTACACATTTCATTCTCGAAACCTTGAAACCAACGCCGAATGGGAGCATCAAACCCACGTTTACGTCGAAACGCTATCTCCGACCCAACCAATTCTGCTGCCAGCTTACGCCACAACCATTTTGTCCAGCCATACCGATATTTCACGTGATGCGGAAGGTTAAAAGCAAATCGAAAAAGCTCTTCGTCAAGAAACGGAAACGCCCACCGCCCACCATACCATTCACCACGCTCAAAATAACCGTGATGCAGTGCATGTGCACCCCTTCGAAAATCCATCCATGTGAGCTTGTCTGCCATTTCCTGAACAGTCATTGCTCCCGATGAACGGAGTTCTTCTAACTCTACCAAGAGGTCAACCCGTTCAATACTTCCATAGGCAATAGCCGCGAGGGCTTCTTGCGACATTGCCAACAATCGCGTTGCGAACAGGCGTGATTCACCGAGCACTCCGCGGCTAATCCATTGCCTTAACGGCGAAGGCAAGCTCGCCAAGTAATTCGCTGCGCGACGCCACATTGCGAGTTGGTGAAACGAGCTTAGGCCGCCAAAAATCGTATCGCACATTCCCCCATTGATAAACGTCAGATCCGAACACGCATCGGCGACTGCTAATCTTCTCAGTATTGCCCCACCTACGAAGTTCGGCCCTACCAGGGGCTGACAGGATCGCCACGACATATCCACAAACTGACGTATAAATCTGTCACGAGAAACATTGGCAACTCGCGACCTCACCTCAAGCTTGGAGAGCAGCGGCTCAGTCCATTGAGATTCCGAAACAGGCAATTCACTGTGATTAATCGTCCAGACATCAAATTTTGCTCCCGCCTGCGACGCCAACGCGATAATCACACTCGAATCTACTCCACCACCCCCCTGAATCACGAATTGGGAGCCGGTCATCGCTCGATTTAGTGACGCTAGAGTCAACCTCCTAACTTGTGACACTAACAAAGACACTGGTGTCGTCCGTATTGTATCACGAAGTGATTGATCTACGAGAGCCTCTGAACGCGCGAACGAAACGCTGTGCCCGCGTCTAAATTGATTCGAATATACAAGGACGGATCCGGGAACGACTGTTCGGACATCGCTCCATACAGTTCGGCAACCATAATGCTGCCCAAACAACAACAATTCGGCGATCTTACCGCGATCGACGACCTTCGCGTCCGCCTGCAATCTTAGCCAAAGCAGCGACGTCGAGACAGTCAAGATGCCGTTGCGAATTGTGTAGTAAAGCGGAAAGTAACCGAGCGGATCGCGTAACAGAACACACAACCTCGCACTTGAGTGAACCGCAACGACAGCCATCCCCGGAAAAGTCGCCCAAAACAACTCGGCTGCACGGTGCTCACCTATCTCCTCATTCCATTCGGCCCCATTCCAGCTCTCCCCCATCTCCAACATTTTCGCGAACCGCTCCGGAATGGCATTCTCACCGATTGCGAATACGCTCCATCCCGAATGGTCAACATATGCCCGAACCGCACCTCGGCCGGATGCGTTACCGGTCGCCAAACTCCAGAACTCGGTCTGTCGATCTCCTCTCGGTTCATCTCGATCGTAGTCTTGACTACTAAGGCCAGATAAGCCGAATTGCCCACCCAAAAACTGCCAAAGCCCCAGGTCCGCCGGACTTACGCGGTCACACCCTGTCATCTATTGACCCTTAGTTATCTACGACGCGTCAACCAAGAAACCTTTGCAACAATCTTT
>JBJHCD010000398.1:0-5958 GCA_050485845.1 Pirellulaceae bacterium
GCTGTACCGAGTCCGCTCCATTGCCTGGGAGTCGTCCGAGAGGAATACGAGCCAGTTTTCCATCCCAAGCCACGACAACGGGAGGTAGAAGTCGATCTGCCTTTTCACGCCGCCGTGTTTCCAGGCCATCCTGGATCTCCCGAGGGGACTCGACCTGAACTCCCCAGGCCGCGAGGACCGCACGTAGCGATTCGGCGGACGCAGCCTGCCGCTTCTGGTTCACATCCAGGTAGGACGTCTGGATCCCACACTCCGCGGCTAACTGATAAAGGGGCTCTGACGGTCGATTCATCCCTGTCCTTTCCTGTGCTCCACCGCTGCTCTTGAGAACTGCCTGAGGTCGAGTCTAGCAGTCCCGGCCTGGGTGGGAAACGGCAAGAGGAGGCGGAAACATAAGGACGAAAAATGCGGCAACAGCCGTGACCGGAGACGTCAAGCACGAGAAGCCACCCCCTCCCGACTGCTTCTCGGGCGCGAATTGTTCTTCAAAACTCAGGCAAGGGGGGGGGCTGAGCGACCCGCGATCCTTCCGAAATATGTTTTCGGGAGTGAGACGGGCGGGGGGTGCCCCGTTATCGCTGGGAGTCGGATTCGCTAGACTGCCACGAGGGATTCGCCACCGATCATGGCGAGGCCCTGACGCTAACTGTTCCCCGGTCCCGCAGTGGATCGGCATGATTCTATGTACGCCCACACCTTCGCCAGTGGCGGGGGGGGCATCGGACTCGATGCTTGCCGCAGTTCAGGCGAGGATGTCTCATACGCTATGTTTTCCGTTGACACGCTCATCTTGATTTGCGGCATCCTGTTGCTGCTGAGCATCGTGTCCAGCAAGTTTTCGACTCGTTTCGGCGTCCCGGTCCTCGTTCTTTTTCTGGGACTCGGGATGCTGGCCGGTTCCGAGGGGATTGGTGGGCTCGAGTTCGAGGACTACTCGCTGGCCCACGGAATCGGGACCTTGGCCTTGGGGCTGATCCTCTTTGACGGTGGATTGCGCACTCCGATTCAAGCGGTCGTGTCATCCTGGAAACCGGCCACTCTGTTGGCGACGGTGGGGGTGCTGTTGACGGCGGCGATTACGGGCTTGGCCGCTGCTTGGATACTGGGCATTCCCTGGCTGCAGGGGCTGCTGTTGGGAAGTCTGGTGGGTTCGACCGATGCAGCCGCCGTTTTCGCCATCCTCCGATCGGGAGGTGTCCAGCTGGAACCCAGGCTGGCCTACACGCTGGAAATGGAAAGCGGATCGAATGATCCGATGGCAATTTTTCTGACAATCGGCTGCCTGGAAGTGTTGTCGGGAAACCTCGGCTGGGGCCCGGAACTCTTCATGTTGCTTTTCCAGCAAATGGTGGTGGGAACCATCGCGGGATTAACGATCGGCTGGGTCGCGATCGCGCTGATCAATCGTATCAATCTCGATGCCGCCGGCCTCTACCCCGTGTTGGTGACGGCCGTGGGGCTCTGCACGTTCGGCTTGGCCGCGGCCAGTGGGGGGAGCGGGTTCCTGGCGGTTTACCTGGCCGGCATCGTGATGGGGAATCATTCGCTGGTCTTCAAGCGGGGAATCTTTTTGTTCCATGACGCGGCCGCTTGGCTGGGGCAGATCATTCTGTTCATCATGCTGGGATTGCTCAGCTTTCCCAGCCGACTGGTCGAAGTCGCCAGTCAGGGCTTACTGGTGGCGTTGGTCTTGATCTTCGTGGCCCGCCCTGCCACGGTCTTGCTGACCTTGCTGCCATTTCGCTATAGCTGGCGAGAACTGGCGCTGATCTCCTGGGTCGGGTTGAAGGGGGCAGTCCCGATTACGTTGGCCACGTTCCCTTACTTGTTCGGCCTGCCCACTGCCCCGCTGCTGTTCGACGTGGTTTTCTTCGTGGTGTTGATTTCCGCGGTGGTGCAAGGTTGGTCACTCCCACAGGTTGCTCGGTGGTTGAAGTTGGATAAGCCGGTCGAGCTGCAAACGCCGGTGACCTTGGAAATCAGTTCCCTTCGACATGTGGATGGCGACATTGTCGAGTATCTGATTGGTGATGAATCGGTCGCGGCCGGGAAACGAGTCCGCGATTTGGCGCTACCCGAAGGGGTGGTAATTGCCTTGATCGCTCGAGAACAACAAGTAATTCCCCCCCAGGGTAAAACTCGAATTGAAGTGGACGACCATGTCATTGTCGTCTTGCGGCCACACCTTCGCCCTCTGGTGGACCGCGTCTTTGCCCTGAGAAGCCAACCGCTACGCCAGCTCCCGGCGGCATTCGAGTTTCCCCTGCGCGGATCGATTCGAGTCGAACAGTTGGAACAGTTCTACGACATCTCGATGAACGCCGACCCCCAGGACACATTGGAAGAGGCCCTGCGAAAGCGGTTGGGCCAAGATGGCATCGCCGTCGGAGCGGCCGCGAATTTCGGCGTCATCGATTTGACAATTCGCCAACTCGGCCCCTCGGAACGTATTGAGGACGTGGGGATGGTTTTGATTCGCGAACAACTTGCCGACTCCCTGCCCCAAGGTTCGGCCCAACGTCAGGACTCGGGCCAATCATCCGCCGAGTCACCGGCAGAGGCCGAAACGCCCCAGGCGGACACAGCGGGCACGATGCGGACGGACGAAACGAAACAAGTCGAAACGAAACAAGCCGATGAACCGCCAGGCAAACAAAGAGAAGTGCACAGTAAGGAGTGAACGACAGAGAGTGAACAGCAAGGAGTCAACGACGAGAAGCGAACGGCACAAAGCGAATGCCAAAGGTTGCATGCACGGAAGTCGTCACCAAGGAGAGTGTACAGGGAGTTCGCCGACTCTCTCGAGTCGGCGCCATGCCTCCCACGTCCATTTTTTTTTGACGTGGGTGCCAAGGCCAATACACCACTGACACCAAACGACTTACAGTTTCAGGCATTTCTCACCCTGGCGTTCTCCAGCGAGCCCTCCGTCCGACCCTGGCAAAAGTATCCACCTCCGTGTTCTCAACCGATCACGCTTCCTCGCCCTATTTTTCGAGCACGTTTAATTCCCTCGTGCGAGAGGCCGTGGCGGATGCTTCGCTTCCCAAGAACCAGAAGAGACCGGGCCGGATGAGGAATTCGGTGATTGTCGAAGTAATCAATCCCCCCACCATCACCGTCGCGACGGGATAGAGAATTTCCTTGCCGGGGAGGTGGCCCCCGATAATCAGCGGGACGAGCCCCAGGCCAGTCGTCAGGGCGGTCATCAGCACCGGCGCCAATCGCTCGAGACTCCCCTGGAGCACCGTCTCTCGGTCGAATCCTCGCTCGCGAATGCGCTGCTGATAGGTTCCAATCAACAGGATGCCGTTGCGAGCGGCGATGCCTCCCAACGAGATGAAGCCGACCATGCTGGCCACCGACAATGTTTGGCCGCTCACCACGATCGCGGCCACTCCACCTAGAAACGCGGCCGGCAAGGCGATCAAGATTTGGAGAACGAGGCTGACCGAGGGAAAGGTGGAATACAATACGATGAAGACGCCAGCCACGGCGAGGAGGCTGAAACCAAGGAGCCGCCAAGTGGCCGATTCCTGGGCTTCAAACTGGCCGCCATAGACGACGAAGTAACCGGAAGGCAACGTTACTTCCTCTTCAATCCGCTCCCGAATGGCGTTCACGGCCGATCGGAGGTCACGCCCTCGCGTGTTGACTCGGATCACGATCCGCCTTCGGGAATCCTCGCGATAGATGGTGTTCGGGCCCGACCCCTCGCGTACCCGAGCGATCTCGGAAAACGGAATCACTCGACCATCGGCCAACTCGATCGGTAGCCGATCTAGGCTGGGCACATCCGAACGGAATTCGTCATCAAAGCGAACGAGCAGATCGAAAGCCCGCTGGTCCTGGAGCACGACCGAAACGACTCGACCATGCATGGCTGTTTCGACCAGCCGGTTGATTTCTCCGACGGTCAATCCGTAGTGAGCCAACTGGTCTCGCCGCAGTTCGAACCGCAGTTGGGGAATCATGACTTGTGGCTCCACGACCGGATCCGCGATTCCCGGAATGGTTTCAATGGCCCGTTCAATCCGATCGGCCTGCCTTCGCAATTCCGTGAGGTCATCCCCGAACACCTTAATGGCAATTTGTGCCGTCACGCCGGAGAGCATGTGGCTGATCAAGTGGGCGATCGGCTGCTCCACTTCGACTTCGACTCCGGGAAGGTCTTCGAGTTTTTCGTACAGCAGGTTAATCAGCTCATCCCGAGTCTTGCCACTGTTTGGATTCAGCGTGATGACGTATTCCGTGATATTGACGCCCATGACGTGCTCATCGTTTTCCGCTCGGCCCGTCCGAGCCGTCAATTGCCTCAAGGGGCCTCGGGGATTATCGGGTGACTCGACCATTTCCAGAAGGCGTTGGTCGGCGATCCGCGAGATTCGCGTGGAGGTGGCCAGGGAGGTTCCCGGACGCATCATCAGGTTGACTTGCATCGCTCCTTCGTCAAACGGAGGCAAAAAATCCTTTCCGATGCCGATAACGACGAACAGGCTGACCAGGATCCCGGCCACCAGCACGATGAGCATGCTTCCCAGGCCCCAAGCGGTCATGCTGAAGCGAATAACAGGCGTCATCAGCCACTTGAGCCCGGCCAATATTGGCCCGTCGCCCGTTCGCCGGCTAGCCAGGGCATGGGGCAGTAGCAGGGAGGCCAGGACGGGGGTGACGGTTAGCGAGACCACTGTCGAGGCAAGAATGGAAACCAGATAGGCAACACCCAGGGGAGTGAACAGACGCCCTTCCATTCCTCCCAAAGCGAACAAAGGTGCAAAGACGATCAACACCAAGAGGGTGCTCATGAAGATCGCCCCGCGAACCTCGTAACTGGCCTCCAGAACGACCTGCAAGGACGGGAGCGGCGTGGCAAGTTCTTGGTTCGACTTGAGACGTTGAAAGATATTCTCCACCCCCACGATCGCATCATCCACCAGCTCACCCAGTGCGACGGAGAGGCCCCCCAATGTCATGACATTGATCGACAGGTCGAACCATTGAAAGACGAGTGCCGTGGCGAGGATTGAGAAAGGGATGGCCGTCAAGGTAATCACGGCCGTGCGGAAGTTGAACAGGAAGAGAAAGAGGACGATGATCACCAGAATGGCGCCGTCTCGAATCGCCTCCAAGACATTCTGCACGCTGTGATCGATCAATTCTCGCTGTTCGTAAGTGGTCACCAACCGGATGTCCGTGGGAAGCGAACGCTGAACGTCGGCCAGCGCCGACTTGATTTGGTTCGTCAGTTCGCGCGTGTCGGCCTTGGGTTGTTTCTGAATGGTCAGCACCACGGCGGGATGCCCATCGACCGACGAATCACCCCGCTTGACCTGGGCCCCCAGTTGCACTCGAGCGACATCGCGGAGGAGAACCGACCGAGTGGTTTGCGGACGCACCACGACTTGTTCGAGGTCTTCCATCGATCCGATCCGCCCCAGTCCGCGAACAAGCAGTTCCTGGGCCGACTGCTCCAGGTAGCCCCCAGTCACATTCAGATTGCTTTGCTCCAGGGCGTTTTCGACATCGGCCAGGGAGACTTCGTACTTATGCAAGAGGTGAGGATCGACCAGGACCTGAAACTGCTTTTTACCTCCTCCCATGGTGATGACTTGCGAAATGCCGGGAATGGTGAGCAGGCGTTTTCGCACCACCCAATCCGCCAGCGTTCGGACCTCGAGTGGATCCGTCGTCCCATCCTCGCTCCACATCCCCACCAGCACGATCTGTCCCAAGAGGGAAGAGACCGGTCCCATTTGTGGCCGGATCCCGCTAGGCAACTCGTCCAATACCGTGGCGATCCGCTCCTGCACGATTTGACGAGCCAGATAGATGTCCGCGTCCCAATCAAATTCGACGTATATCTGTGACAGTCCGATGTCCGAAGCGCTGCGCACCACGGCGACACCCGACGCGCCGGACAAGGCGGCCTCGAGCGGCACCGTGATCAGGGTCTCGACC
>JBJHCD010000399.1:0-5934 GCA_050485845.1 Pirellulaceae bacterium
CAGTGAAATCGCGTCTCGATCGCCTTTGGCCAATCCCGCTGATGGAATGGTTCCGATGGTATCGATCAATCGGTCGTTAGTACCATTTCCAGACGCTGTGGGGCGCGGTGTCCGCCATTCTTGGTCTATCGGCGGCTGACTCGGAGGATCGACACAGGGCAGATTGTTTTACGGGCGAGAGCCAATGTCGGGATTCTGGACGAGGCAGTCCAAGGCCGAGCAATCTGAGGAAACGCTTTCAGTGGTGGCAGTGGGGAATTCCATTTGTCGCCGAGCACCAGCATTCACTGGACAGGCAACTCACCGGGGATGGGGCAGAGCCGGACGACATTGGTCGGATGGTCAAACGCCGACTCCGGAATGCGGACTCATTCATTCGATTTGCTCAACTAACTTCGTCAAACACTGGTGCGCGTGCCTGCGCGCAAACGGCCGATCAGCCATGGCGATTTGTGCATCGAATGAAAGCAGACAATCCAGACAGCCGCTATCACATCGTGAGTGATGGTCCTCATCCACATACACAACTTGGCGGGCAAGACGAATCCAGTCTTTTCCCTGTGCAAGTAGCTCTCGAACGTGCCCAGCACCGCCAGACACCTTGTCGAAAATCACGGCTCCACGTGTCGCTCCTAGGGAACCGGTTGGGACGACAAGTACGCCCAGCTCGCGTGAATCGAGTTCGAGCAGCTTCGCAGCTGCATTTTGAAATGCGTACGCGAGCGTTGTGACGAGAGATTCGTCGGCAGCAAAGGATCCGAGACAATTCGTGAAATCAAGCAGTAGCACGTCTGTTGTTTCCCTGGCCGCCAGAATGTGATTACGCAATACAGGCGTGTGAACTCCGTCAGCCCAGCAGGCCAGCCACGGACTAGTGGATGTGATCGGGGCATGACGCAGGAAGCTCGCTGGAAGGTTCATTTGACCACTTCCTCGCGGTTTTGGCTCACTTTCGGCATAACCACATTTCAGGCAAATCGCAAAACCTGTTTGATTCTCGCCGCGATTGAAAACGAGTAACTCGCCCTCTTCCCGATAGTCAGCGTGTAGCCCAGCTACACCTGCGAAATTGTCTTCCAAACGGCGCGATGTCCGTGCCGCCTGCGGACGGAAGCTGATGCACAATGTTTCGGAACTCCCAACCCGTTCGACGTCCGTGCTCGATCGAGGGGGGTCCCATGCGGCACTTGAATAGCCATGTTTCACAAACAAGAGGTAACGTGGGGGGCGTTTCGGCAGGCCATCACAGATCGGACATCGGTCCGCGTCTCCGGCAATCCAGTAATACGAGTGATCATTCTCGCACTGACAGAACCTCCCACGCAGGCCGGGTGAACTATCGAGACTTGCGCCAGTCCAATGTTTGAGGAGTCCACGAGATGTAATCAGCTTGCCGGCCGCGAGGAGCTGCGAACCAGGAACATACTCGCCAACTGCCATAATACCAGATCGTTCCAAACGAAATTGATCCTCCTCTCGATGTCGCTTGGGATCGGTTTCGTCGGGGATTACGACTCGGAGTTTTTGCAGGCCGATCGGAAATCCATAACTGGGAAGAAACTGCCTGTCCGCGAGCGCCTCAATTACTGTCAGCTCCGAGAGAGTCTTAAGTTGATAGCGAATGGCATTTGCTTGGACCTTCTTGCCCTCTCCCACTGCATCCACCCAAGAGCCGAGCAGCATTTCATAGTCGTCGTTCCAGTCTTGGATTGAGTGAGTGAAGGAGTCGATCGACAATTGGACCAGTTGCCCCCATTCAATTGTGGCACCCTGCAGTCCTGTGTTCTCGAAGAGGGTCTCGACGTCACGCTGGACGACATCTTCGCCGTAATCGCGCAGGTGAAACAGCCATTTTCGGAACCGGCCTTCAAGACTCGGAGGAGCTTCGGTCAACGTTGGCGGTGAATTCCTGTCCTTCCAGTAGGGAACCATAGCTTTACCGCAGAATCTTCCCATGCTGCCGAAAGCGTCCATAGCACCTTTTCTGTCCGCTGGGCCGTAGAGCGACCTGAAGAATTCTCCGAGCAGGTAGGAATGCAGGTGTCGACGAACGACCCGCTCTCTATCAAGGAATACGAGTGGCTTGCGTAGCGGTTGATCGAGATAATCGCCAAATCTACGAAACACCTCACGATCGAAGGGCCGAGGGCGCGCAAAAGTCACAACAACGGACGATCCGTCAGAACGTCGACCAGCGCGGCCCGCACGCTGCAGATAATTGGCTTTACCCGGTGGCACGTTACCCATGAGAACGGCCGACAAACCACCGATGTCAATCCCGAGCTCCAGCGTCGTCGTGGCACTCAGGATATTCCGGATCCCAGCCTTAAATAGGTCCTGTAATCGCCGATTCTGCTTCGGACTCAACTGGGCACTATGCTCCTCCGCCCACAAACCGAGACGAAACACGGGAGACTGGCGATACTCCTGTCGGAGCCGACCGAGCCTTGGATCGGCGTCCAAAAGTTCGTCAGTTACCCGCTCTAGGGTCCCCTGACATCCAATCTCGGGCGCACAACACGCAACGGACCGTGGCCAAACGTGCCCCGTCTTCCGACAACGATAGAGTACCGGGGGCCGTCGCAGCCCAAGTTCCTGGAAGATCACTCGAATGGCACTCACGCCCGCTCCGTCGTAGCTTTGCCGTTCCTCCGTCTCAAGCCACGTAAGTTGATTTGCCGAAGGTTGGCGCCCAGCTGGCTTAGCCAGCTGAAGCAGCTGATCAAACAAGTGCTCCAATATTTCGCGAGCGAGCTCGTCGGCATGCTCAGGCTCAGCGGAACACTCCTTCAGGACTGCAGCTACGAAGCGACGACGAGACTGCAGTGCTGTCTGTCCCACGAAGCGAACCAAACTAGCCCCTTGGTCGTGTCTTGCTGCCCAACGCCCAATAGGTACACCACCCGTCTGGAACTCCCAATCGTCATCCCTTGAACCAAAAGTGATGCATCCCTCCACGCGGAGTGTATCGCACAGTGCTGACAAGAGATCGTTCCACACATGGTCCAGTGCGTCGCGCAACTTGTCGTCTGGCAGCAAACCGGCAACTGTGTCGGGCATCTGAAGGTTGTTCAGGCCGGGGTAAGTGACTTCAGCGATTCCCAAGGTTTCGCACGAACTCGCCCGCCACGACGGAGTTGCAAACTCGCGACCAAGTAAAGTCATTGTGTGTGTTTTTACCTGCTCCCAATTGCGTTCCCAATCCCTCTGAGACCACACTCTGACTGATCCATCGGGTTGTTCCTCAGACGCGTAGTGACTGGCGCCAGTCTCAGCATCGAGCAATTCCGCAAGCAAACGGTTCGTTCTGACCGCATCAACCCATGTCTTCAGGCTTCCTCCAGATTCGTAGGAGGCTAGCTGCTGTTGTTGTTCTCGAAGATCGCGTTCAATCTTTTGCCGGAGTGCGGGCGTGGGCGCGGATTCGAGCCTCGCATACAATCGCTCAATCTCCTCACGCAAGAAAGAGAGGGTCGCAGGATCGGATGCGAGTTCCTCTGATAGCGAGTGAGCTATCGCTGCCCGAACCAGCTGCGTCTCGTGCTGCCTGGTAAGCCGAGGCCCAAGCCTCGCAGCCTCCTGGCGGCTGTCGCTGAACGCCAATAGACGTCGCCCTCGAGCGGGTAGAAAAGATTTGTGCGCGGCTGGGTAAGGAGGCAGTTCTGCGAGTAAGGTTTCCGCCAAGATCGCAAGAGTCAGCGCCGGTCCCGATCCGAACGGCTGAAATCGTGTCCGATCCTCGCCGCACTGTGGGCAGTGGCTTACCGACGCGACATTGACGCCGGCTGCTCCGGAGCCGCTACGTTCCGCGTTCATGACGCTCAATGTGAGGGACATGTGGTCAGCAGCGCCTGAAAGATCCAGCGTGAAATAGTGGACCTGACTCTCATTGCTCGCTGCCGCCCGATAGCGGTTCCTGTCTAGGGTACCGCCAAGTAGCCACTCCCCACAGTTGTTGCACCGGTAAAGCAACAACATCGCTGCCGAACAGTAACGGCAGTTATCCGCCGCCCCCGAATGCACCGCACCCAATGGCGGTAAAATGCGTTCCTTCTCTCCCGAACAGTCCATGTTCAAACAGACGGACAAGCCATCAGTCGCTCTCGCGAGGAGATGAATTCGATGAGGTACTAACGGGTAGCTATCGACACTACCCCGAGCCGACGCTGCCAGTTGAAGCAAGTTGAACGTTGCCTTTTGCGCGCCGCGCCCACGATCATCCCAAATAGACTGAGCCAGCTCGTCGAGACGGAGGCGGCGCTCTTTCCACAGAACGTCCTCAATTTGCTGAATGATCGGGGCGTGGCGAAGTACAGCGTTCAATAAGCATGCTGGCCGATCCTCGCCCTCTCCCGCATGGATTGACGTGAACATACCGAGCTGCGCACTTAACTCCTTACAATGCTCCGTTGATTTTGCGAGTGCCACATTGCCCGTTGGATCGGCCACGATGAAGGAGCGATCATTCCAGGTCACCGAATTGACTTGTGCGACCGTCAGGGGCGATGTTGGTGAAACGACACTTGGAAAGGGTACTCGCTCATTCTGGCCCTGAATAACTCTGACATGTGCCTCATCCTTGCTAAAAATTGTCGAGGCAAAGGTCCGCAATTCTCCTTCCGCGCCGGTACCCAGGGTTGCTGAAGTCGCGATTTGCAAGACGGACTGCGAGTCAACACCACAACGAGTAAAGAGGCGGCGGAGCAGGAGCGTAATCTCAGCGGCCAGCGTACCGGTGTAAAGGTGCGCTTCGTCAAGAACGACTGCTCGTAATGCATCCCCAAAGAAGACCGCGTCTTGTGGACGGCAAAGCATGTACTCCAACATGGAGTAGTTCGTAATAACGATGTCGGGCACCGGGCCGCCTTGAATTTGCTCTCCCGCCCGGTTCTCAAGGCCCCGAGCTTCCTGCCGTGTTCGAAATCGACATTCTCTCCAGTCAGGGACTCTGTCGAAATCTGCGGATCGCCTGTTCTCCGGAGTCTCGCTCGTGAAATGAAAGAGCCGTACGGTATTCTGACCTTTCAACCACGAGTACAGCCTATCAACCTGATCATTGACGAGTGCATTCATGGGGTAGAGGATAATGCATTTGACGCCAGGCCTGTTCCGGGAGTTCGTAAAGAGATCGTTTAGGATCGGCAGTAAGAAACATTCCGTTTTTCCCGTACCCGTGCCAGCCGTAACGACGATTGCCGGTCTCTCACCGGTCTCCGCCCGGGATTGTGCCGCCACAATGGAATCCAGTTGATGTTCGTATAGACTTCGGGACGAAGGCACTGCGCCTGACTCGTCCAATATGCGGACGAGATCGGCGTTGAATAAGCCTTCCGTTGCGAGTGAATCCAGGCTGTCGTTTGACTTTCTAGCGGGAAAGGTTCCCTCAACCCAAAGGTCGCTCAGAATGCCACCTCCCGACGCGTCAGCAGACCATAGCTGATGACAAATCGCGTTTAGTCTTGGATCGCGCGCAAACCGGTCATCGGTTGAGAAGTTGACAAGCCGCTCCCTCAGAACCTCGGCCACCCGCAGTGCATTTAGTTGGGCCGCCGTATGTGTTGCTGGGTCCATGGTTTCTCACCCCTTTTCAATCTCGTCCAGCACTCGCGAGGCGAGGTATTGCCGGAATGGTGCGAGCTGCATTGCGACAGCAAGGTTATTCTTTTCGATCTCTGTAAGGGCATACCCTGACAGGGTGGCGACCGCTGGATCTGCGATCGCGCTCTTAACAAAGAACTCGTCCGCGTTGGCCTTTGGCCCTACATTCATGTCTCTTGCGGCGCGTTGCAGGAGATCAGCATGCTGGACGCCGTTTGTCGGCCCATTCTTGAAGAGTGTCTGACTGAAGTGCGTTCGAAGGACTCTCATGTAGAGGGCCAATGGCGCGTTTTGAGGTGTTCCAACATGGGCCAGCCAGTATTTCATGATGTGTCC
>JBJHCD010000400.1:0-5932 GCA_050485845.1 Pirellulaceae bacterium
CATTTCTGGATTCCGGCACACGTTGCTCTTGAAGGGCTCTTGCTCGTCTCTCTCGTTGTGACGTGGAGTTTTCCAGTTGTCCGTAACTGCTTGTGGGTCGCGCTTCTGAGTCACGTCACCATGCGGTGTTGGTCGGGCTTCGATTTCATTCCCAAGGCACTCGAGTTTGAGCGATCCACTTCGGCCACCTATTCCGCCTCCGCAGCATGGTCATGGACGACTCGCAGTCTTTTGAGGCTGCCGCTCGATGGGGTGACTTGCACGGCAATGTTGTGGGCTTTGATCTCGCTGTCCGGGCAACTTCACGAGATTAGTTCCACAGATCACGCGGGGGATTCGGCGCAGGCCATGGAAGCCGGTGATATTCGGGATTGATGAGCGAAGACATTCGCTTCAAGTGGAGGTGACAGCAAGATGGGACGTACGAAAGGCAGGATCTCACCAGAACATCGAGCGAGGCTGGAAGCCGTCGGCCTTCAAGTTCGTCGCATGGGGGCGCAAAGCGTGATGAACAGCAAGGTCATAGCGGCTCGTTTCGGCCTGAATCCCGCCGAACTGGAAGCTCTTGATCTCATTTTTGTGCGTCAACTGGCGACGGCGGGCGAACTCGCCAAGGCAACCGGTTTGACCAGTGGCGCAGTAACTGCTCTCATCGACCGACTGGAGGGGGCGGGTTACGTCGAACGAATTCAAAGTCCGGATGACCGCAGGAAGGTCTTCGTGCGGGTCATTCCCGACGCCGTGAAGGAAATCAAATCATTTTACGACGGGATGCAGGAGAGGATGTTCGCGCTATGGGCGGAATATTCGGAGAGCGAACTGAAGGTCATCGCTGATTTCATCGCTCGCAGCACCGATCTGAATTTGGAATATGTCGGAGGCAAACCGAAGGAATGATCGGCCCGTACCTTGGGGAGTCTCTTCACAGTCGGCTACATTACCGTCGAGAACAACGTGCCGTTGGAAACTGCGCCTTCAAGACGCCGACCGTTGAGGGCCGATTTGAGAACCGCTTCGCAGGAGTGACCATGAAAATGCGACCCAGTTGCGTCCGTATCTTGTTGGCCGTGGGAATCTGGATCCTGGGCATTCCTGGCTCTCGAGGCATCCATGCTGCCGAGCCGATGCTGCTGCCGTTCTCGGTAAAGGCCGAGGCGGCTTTGCAGGAGCTGAACTCCGAGTTCTGCTGGTTTCATCCCCGCGCGGCGGCGATCCCCGGCGCTGGGAAGGATGGCGGACCTGCCGTGATCATCACGCTCATGAAGCATCTGGCGGCCGACGACCACTACTCGGGACTGTACTTCATTCGCACCGATGACCTGGGCGGAACGTGGACAAGGCCCGTCACGATTCCCGAACTGGCCTGGAGAAAGCAGTCCGACGACATCACCGTCGCCGTCATTGACACCACCCCCGGCTGGCACGCGAGGACCGGAAAGCTGCTGGTCATCGGCGCCAAGACGCTGTACACGGCCTCGGGCGACTACGCATCGCTGGCAAGCATGCCTCGCTCCTACGAAACCTCGTATGCCACGTACGATCCGGCGGCTGATCGATGGTCCGGCTGGAAGGAACTCGAGATGCCTGACACGGATGGGAAGTTCTTTCGTGCCGGCAGCGGTTGCTCGCAGTGGCTGGTGGAACCGGACGGCACACTGCTCGTTCCCGTCCAGTTTCAGCCGAAGCAGGGGGGAGATTACCTGGCCACCGTCCTGCATTGCTCCTTCGATGGCGAGACGATGAAGTATCTGCGGCACGGCACGGAGCTGGCGATCGCCGGCGGCCGCGGATTCGCCGAACCCTCCCTCGCGCACTTCCAAGGGAAGTACTACCTGACTCTCCGCAATGACGCCGCGGCCTATGTCGCCACGAGCGACGACGGGCTCGAGTTTGGCCAGCCGCGGGCCTGGACGTTCGACGACGGGAGCGATCTCGGAAGCTACAACACGCAAGCACACTGGCTGACACACAGCGAAGGGTTGTTTCTGGCATACACGCGGCGCGGAGCCAACAATGATCACATTTCCCGCCACCGTGCTCCTCTATTCGTCGCCCAGGTAAATCCCCAGTCGCTGCAGGTGATTCGTCGCACCGAACAGGTCCTGCTGCCGGAACGCGGAGTGATGCTCGGCAATTTCGGCGCCGCGGCCATCACCGAGCATGAGTCCTGGGTAATGGATTCGGAGTTTATCTCGCGATTGGTGGATCCCGAAGCCGGCACGCGACCTCATCCCCGGGGCGCGGATGGGACGACATGGGTGGGGAGAGTGACATGGTCGAAACCCAACGCGACGGTCTTGAAACCAGCGAACGTTCCTGCCGAGTGACCGATGCGTCCGCCGAAAAATTGGTGCGCACTGGTCGCTGGCCAGTCGCGCCACCTCCGGGCTAAACCCCGGAGGCGTGCAGAGACCCGTACCCCGCCGGGGCGTCCGACTTTTTCGGCAGACCAATTCCGACGAAAAGTTTCCAGGCCCTGGTTCGAATCCAGGTCGGGATACTCATGCCCCTCAGGTTTGCCAAGAGGGACGATGTGTTGTCCACACATTCTCCCGCGTCAAACCGGATATTGCCAAGTTACTTGGCATCGACACTTTGCTCGGCCTCGGCGGACGGCGGGGGAGCGATACCGAAGGGATCATCCGCCCCTGCTTCTGCCGCCGGGCCCGAGTCGGGAGAGGCACTGGGGACAAAGTATTGGGGTTCGGCCGCTGGCTTTTGCTCTCGTCCTGCTCGCTGCCGCGCCTCATGCTGACGCAGTTCGATGTAGGAACCTTTCATCAAGCGGTCTTCTTTGCCTTCGCCCGCCTCAATGATGATCGCTGACTTGGACAGCAAATGCTTGTCCTTGACGTTAATCGCATGGCATCGCGTTTGACAAAGGCCGCAACCCACGCATTTGTCATTGCGAACGACGGGAGCCAGGTAGCCGCTGCCGGCAATGGGATCGCCCGCCTCATCCATTTCCGTGCCAACTTGGGTGTATTCAATGGCGTGGTAACCCGCGGCGTTACATTCCTGGACGCACAAATCGCACGCTTCTCGACCCGCGTGTGGCAAACAAGTTAGCTCGTTGACAATGGCGAGCCCCATGCGCGCAACGCGTTTTTCGGCCAGCGGCAATGCACGGATGGCACCGGTCGGACACACCTGTCCGCATGCATTGCAGCTCGACTCGCATCCCGCCCAGTCGGCATTGACCGCCGGAGTCCAGAGTCCCTCCAGCCCCTGTGCGAAACCCTGTATCTGCAGCACATCGTTCGGACAGGCCTTGAAACATTCCCCGCAGCGAATGCACATTTCCAGAAATGCTTTTTCGGGTACGCTTCCCGGAGGCCGCACCGGTCGCGCGCGATCCGGATCATCCAGTCCCGCACCCAATGCCCGCGTGGCCGCGACAATTCCCGCTCCCCCAACGACAGCCGCCGCGGTGCCGCCCGCGAGCGAGAGGAAACCACGGCGTCCGATGGAGGTTTCTCCCGTCGGCGGGTCATTGGCAACTTTCAGCTGTACCAAGTTTCCCCGCTCCACAAACTTAATGGCGTGCGTCGGGCAGACTCCCGCACAGGTTTGGCATAAGGTGCAATCGGTGCCGCGCGTGGTGAAGTCCGGCTTGATCGCATCAAAAGGGCAAACTTCGACGCACTTGTTGCAGTGGATACAGCTGGATTCCACCTTTCGCTCGGTCAGCCGAAATAGATTGCCGAGCGAAAAGGTCGCCCCGCTGGGACAAACATATTTGCACCAAAAGCGAGGCCGGAGCAGGCCGAGAGACAACACACCGAAGAACATTCCCACGGAGATGAAATGCCCCAGATGCATCGGTGGAACGAGATGCCAGCCCCGAGTCACGCCATTCTGCAGCGGCCCTCCGACGATCAGCATCCCCCGCGTAATCACCGGGATCGCGGCGACGTAGCCCGAAACCAGAACACCAAACACGGCCGCCAACAGGGTCCCAGCCAGCAAATAATATTTGACGTGGACCCACCAACCCTCGTCTGCAACTCGGAAGCGAGTCACACGGCGGCCAATCGACCAATCGAAGAGGTCGATGAGGGTCCCCAGCGGGCAGATGTAACCACAGAACCCGCGCGGTATCAGCAAACAAATGATCAGAATGATCGCGGCCGAACTCAGCGACCAGACCCAACTGCGCGAGGCGATCGCCGTTGACAGGCTGACCAACGGATCAATCACCAGAAAGAACTCCGCCGGCAGCCATTCCTTGCGCTGCAGATTGTCGGCGTAGTGGCTGGGCCACGCCGTCGGGTCGCGGGAGAAGAGTTTCCAAGTTGCAAGGCCAAGCAGGAAGCGGTCAACGTCCTCGTCGTCAAGCTCGCGCAGCGGCACGAAGCGAATGCGATCGCTTGTCATTTCTTCCAACCGTATCGGTATCGGACCTGGCTCGGCCGCATCGCCGCCGATCAGTCCGCTGTCGTCTTCTTCGACCGCAAAGGCGACGCTACCGGGCTTCATCCACGCGGGCACCGCTGTCGCTTCGAAATCAATCCGTCCGTCCGTCTGCCCAAACTCAGCAAATCGCCATCCAGATGACGCTTCAACGCCGGATGGAGGACGCGCGTCATAGGGCCAAGTGACGAAAAAGAACAGGCTGAGAAACGCAAGAAAACAAATCGTCTGGCTCACGCGGCGGACCGGCGCCGACAACCAGGTGATGCCCAACCGACGCAGGCCCCGCCGCACCCATCCGCGGCGTTTGCTCTGGCGGTCGGAAAACAGCGCCGCCGGCAGGATCCTTCGCGCTAGCTTGCCCAGCCCGCCATGATCGCTCGCATCTTCGGATCGTGTGCGGCGCAGGACGGGCAGAAAACAGTCGAGCCGCAATAACGCCCGCGATTTGGAGCGTTGGTGGACTGACGCGAGCATGAGCATCCCTGTCGCGAACAAGACAATACCGGCGGCGATGATCAGAGCCAGTTGGAATCCCCATTCACTCGACTCGACATTCAGCCAGCCCGCGGCCGCGATCATGGACCCGCCGAAAAGCACGGCAAAAACACCAAAGGCTTTCGGATATCTCATGTTGGCGCTATCTCATAAGGTCTCGGCGGACTGCGAGCGTCTCGCAATTCGCTTGCTCAATCATTTTTTTCCGCCCGCCAAAGCACGGGCGGACGCATTCACAATGGCTTGCGAGGTGATCGTGGCACCGCTTACTCCATCCACGTCGAGACCCTGCCGCTCGATGATGCGGCGAGGCGTATCCTCAAGGGCCGAGTAGAATTGCTTCTCTTGGTGATTCGTGACTTTGACGGAGTCAATGCGCCCTTTTCGAACCTCGACCGCGATGGTCATCGGTCCGTTGTAGCCCGTGCTGACGCCCGTGTAGCTTCCATCGGCGATTTTTGCGATGTCGAGCTGGTCAAACAACTTGATCGCGTCCATGCTCTCTCGGGCTCTCGCCTTGTGCATCGCTTCATAATCCGGGTTGCGATGGTGCTTGGAACTGAGTACTCGCTGGTAAAACTCAATCGCCTTCTGCGGCTGTCCGGCTTGCCTCAAGGCATCACCGGCCATCAGAAACGCCTCGACCTCCTGAGGAGTCTTGCTCGCGGCATTGGCGAGCTGAACCGCTCGCTGCGTCTCACCCAAGTCCCCGAGCAATTTAATCGCTTGAATCGGCAATTGGTTCGAGCGAAGCATGTCCATCGCCATCGCCCGGCTACCCAGTCGCCAATAGCATTCCGCCAACATGATCCGATCGCGGGGCGTCGCGGCCCTGCCTGCCCTGCGTAGCCAAAACGCCGCGCGCGGGTAATCTTGCAGCAACTGAAAGTACATGGTGCCGAGCGTTTGCATATCGCGATCCAGCAGGGCCGGCTGATCGGCGTGCAGCGTCATGCAGTAGTGCACTAGCTTGATGCCGGGCCGCCAGCGACGCGGGTTCGGGTTAATGATATCCCAGATG
>JBJHCD010000401.1:0-5924 GCA_050485845.1 Pirellulaceae bacterium
GTTACGAGGCATTGGAGTCCGTGGAGCATACGTTGCATGAGATGCTGGACTGGTTCGATCGACACGTTAAGCAGGCTGCGCCACCCTCCGCGGATCGGAGGTGACGGAGCATGCCGGGATTAGTAGTCATTGACGACGATCGGAGTGTGCAATTCTTCGTCCGCGAGGCGCTGCGCGAGTCGGAAATCGAAGTATTCGCGGCGGATGATGAGCGGAAGGGGCTCGAGCTGATCGGCGAGCATCGTCCCGACGTTGTCCTATTGGATGTCATGCTCCCGCAAATCTCTGGACTGGAGGTATTCGAGCAGATTCATGCTCTCGATTCCAAACTGCCTGTGATTTTCATCACGGCGGGAGGAGATAGCGACACGGCGATCGAGGCGATGAAGCTGGGGGCCTTCGACTATGTGCTCAAACCGCTGGACGTCCATCGACTGCGTGAACTGATCGATCAAGCGATCGAAATGCGGCGGCAGATGCAGACGCCGGTTCAGCTACCTGGACCGGATGCCAAGGCGCCGGCCGCCGACCAGTTGATCGGCCGCTGTCCGGCCATGTTGGAGGTCTACAAGGCGATCGGCCGAGTGGCTCCGCAAGACTTGACCGTACTGATCCGCGGTGAGAGCGGCACGGGGAAGGAGTTGATTGCTCGAGCCATTTATCATCATAGTGAACGGCAGGGAAAGCCGTATCTGGCGGTGAATTGTGCGGCGATTCCGGAGGCCTTGCTGGAGAGTGAACTGTTCGGGCATGAGAAGGGAGCCTTCACGGGGGCCGACCATCGACGAATCGGGAAGTTCGAACAGTGTTCGGGTGGAACCATCTTCCTGGATGAAGTGGGGGACATGGCCCCGCTGTTGCAAGCCAAGCTTCTGCGCCTTTTGCAGGAGCAGCAGTTTGAGCGGGTGGGGGGCAACGAAACCATCGAGACCAATGTGCGGATCATTACCGCGACGAACCGAAATCTGGAGCAACTGGTCGAGGAGGGGACTTTCCGCGGCGACTTGTTCTATCGATTGAACGGATTTACGATCCACCTGCCTCCGCTACGAGATCGGGGCGACGATCTGCGGCTGATCACCGAGGCGATGGTGTTGCGGTTCGCGAAGGAATTGGGAAAGGAAGTTCAGGGTATTTCCACGCAGGCGATGGAGATCCTCGGCAAATATTCCTGGCCCGGGAATGTACGCGAACTGCAGGGAGTCCTTCGAAAAGCTTTATTGCATGCCACCGGCCCCGTGCTGATTCCCGACTTTCTGCCCCCCGAAGTGCGCGTCGACCGCCCCGACTTGCAGCACGAAAACTCCCAGCAGGAGACTCGACTTCCGGGCGATCTACCTCGACACGATCTGGCCGCCTTCGTGGAAGAGAGATTGGCCGCCGATTCGAATGAATTGTATGCCGAGTCGCTGCAACTGTTCGAGCGGTATGTGGTGACTCGAGTGTTGCGGCAAACCAGCGGCAATCAATCGCGAGCGGCGGAGATTCTGGGAATTACACGCGGGAGTCTGCGCAACAAGATTCATTCGCTGGGGATATCAATTGACCATGTCGTGCAGGCCGAACCGAGTCGTGACGAGGAACCCGAGGAGTAGAACGGCAAGTCTGAAATGGTCCTGTTTCGAGGTTTCCACTCGAGCATTCTGTTCGAGCATTCTATGCATGTATTCTGATTGAGTATTCTGGCCGAGTTACCCACGGATTAGCCGTCGAGAAAGCGAGCACTTGTGAATACCCACCGACTGATTCGGGCCGTGGCGATCGTGCTTCTGGGGCAACAGATTACACTTTCAGCCGCTACGTGTTTGGTCAACGCGGCCGAAGCCGGAACGGAATCCGGAACCGAAGCCGACGCCAGACGCCCCAATATCCTGTTCATCCTGGTCGACGATCAGTCTCCATTTGATTTGGCGTGTTATGACGCGGAGTCAACACTTGAGACGCCGCATATTGACCGTCTGGCGCGGGAGGGAATGGTCTTGGACGGTGCCTACCACATGGGCTCCTACGTCGGGGCGGTTTGCTCACCTTCGCGGCACATGATCATGAGTGGCCGGACGGTCTGGCATCTACCGACCGCTCCGGAGGCGATTCAGAAGGGGCTCTGTCCCCCGAACCTTGCACAAGCGACGCTTCCCGCGGTGTTCAACCGCAATGGGTATGCCACGATGCGGACGTGCAAGCAGGGGAACAGCTACGAAGCGGCGAACCGGTTGTTTCAGGTCCGTCACGATGCCACGAAGCGGGGAGGGACGCCTGAAACCGGGAGTGCCTGGCATGGCGACCGAGTGATGGATTATCTCCGGGAACGCGAGTCGGCGAAGGAGACGGAACCTTTCCTGATTTACTTTGGCTTTTCCCACCCGCACGACGAGCGGGATGGTACTCCGGAATTGCTCGACAAGTACGGTGCCGTGAATCACTCCGATCCCGACTCGTTCCCACCGGCTCATCCGAATCAGCCGAAACTGCCCCCCAACTACCTCCCGGCGCATCCCTTTCATCATGGTCATCCCGATTTGCGCGACGAGGTGGCCGTGAGTGGTGTCTGGGAGCGGCGTGACGAGCGGACGATTCGCAACGAGCTAGGTCGTCAGTTTGCCTGTAGCGAAAATATCGATATTCAAATCGGACGGGTGCTGGAAAAGCTGGAAGCGATGGGAGAGTTGGACAATACCTACATTTTCTACACCTCCGACCATGGCATGGCGATTGGCCGCCATGGTCTGCAGGGGAAGCAGAATCTTTACCAACACACGTGGCGTGTGCCGTTGATTGTGAAGGGGCCCGGTATCGAGCCTGGGAGCCGCGCCGAGGGAAACGTCTATCTGCTCGACATCCTCGCCACGCTCTGCGATCTTGCGGGGATCGCGCCTCCCGAGTCGAACGAAGGGATCAGTTTCAAGCCGGTGCTGACCGGCGAGAAGCAAATCGTGCGAGATGTTCTCTATGGGGTCTATAGCGGCGGCACGAAGCCCGGAATGCGGTCGGTCAAGCAGGGTGACTGGAAGCTCATCAAGTACGACGTGATGGATGGAAGCGTGCGAGAGACGCAGCTGTTCAATCTGCAGGATAACTCGGAGGAATTCCTGGCCGAGCATCATGACCCCGAGGTGATCGGGCTGACGGGCAGGACGCCTGCCCAGCATCAGGTCAACTTGGCCGGGGACCCTCGTTACGCGAAGAAACTTGCCGAGATGGAGGCCTTGTTGCTGGCCGAGATGCGTCGTCTTGACGATCCCTGGCGTCTCTGGAACCAGCCGTCCGACCACTAGGCCCTTCGGGACGGAAGGGTGTTTGACGCCAGATGTGGACGTCAGGCTTGTTGGTCCTCGGCGACCGGTCTCAAGGCTTCCGAAATCTGACGGACTTGTTCGGCAAACTGGGGGAATAGGTTGGACGCCTCGCCGAGGTTGCCGTCTCGAGCCAACGTCTCCATGCGATAGGCAAGCTGGTGGACGAGTGGAGCCCCAAAGTTGGCGACAAGTCCCTTGAGCGAATGGGCCGCTCGTTGAACTTCCGGACCCTCGGATTTCCCCAACGATCGTTCCAGCTCGTCGAGCAGTCGCGGTGCGTCTTCCAGGAAATAACCCACCATGCCGCGGAGCAAGGTTTCGTCGCCCCCCATCCTGGCTCGAGCCCCCGCGAGGTCGAGCCCCAGATCCTGACCGGTCTCCGGTGACTCGGGCGACGGCCGGTCGGGCTTCATCATGGATGAAGAATCACCATTGGATTTGTCGGAGGCTGAGTCGGTTGAGTCGGCTGAGTTCGCTGAGTTTGCTGAGTTACCGGCGGCGTTGACTGAGTTCGGAATGGCGAGGTTTTCCAAGAGGTCAATCAATTGAGGCGCGTTAATGGGTTTCGAGATATAGGCATCCATTCCCGCCGTTAAGCAGCGTTCGCGATCACCACGCATGGCATGAGCGGTCATTGCCACGATCGGAAGACTCGAGAGCCGCGCGTCGGGTAGCCGGCGGATTTCCTCGGTCGCCTGTAAACCGTCCATGATCGGCATCTGAACGTCCATCAGCACAATGTCAAACGGTTCGGCTTGTAGCCGCTGCAAGGCTTCGCGACCATCGCGAGCTAGTTCGGGATGGTGCCCTCGCTGGCGTAGCAAGGCAGCGACCAGCTTGTAGTTGGCCGGGGTATCCTCGGCCACCAGAACTCGCAACGTACGGCGCGGGGGAGCTGTCGGTTTGGAACTCGATTTTTCCAAGTCCAGCGATTCGAAATCCGGGAGCGGTAGCCCCATGGCCGCGGCGATGGCTCGGAGCAGTTCGAGCCGAGTGACCGGCTTCTCCATGAAGGCATTGATCTGCAGTGATTCGCACCGTTCCGAAAATGCTCGTCGTTCGGCGGACGACAGCATCATCAGCGTGGCTTCGGCCAGCTGGTTATCCTGACGAATCTGCTCGATCAAGGTGAACCCATCCATGTCCGGCATCAGGGCATCAATGACCACCAGCCGATAGGGATCCCGCCGCTTGGCCGCTTTTTTCAGCTTCTCCAGAGCTTCGGCTCCCCCACTGGCCACGTCCACTCGCATGCACCACCCCATCAGCGTGGCATGGAGGAGTTTCCGATTGGTGGCGTTGTCGTCGACCGCAAGGACCGGGACATCGCGGAGCATTTTGACGGCCAACTGCCGAATCTGTTCAGCTCCCGGTTGTACTTCCCGGCTGCGGGCCAATTGGACCGTGAAGGAAAAGGTCGTCCCTCGATTCTCCTCACTCTCGACCCAGATTTTTCCCCCCATCAGCTCCACCAATTCGGCGCAGATCGTCAGACCCAATCCCGTGCCGCTGTAACGGCGAGTTGTGCTGGCATCGACCTGAGTGAAGGGAGAGAAAATTCGGGACAAGTCTTCCTTGCGCATCCCGATTCCCGTGTCGGAAATCTCGAACTTGAGCACAAAATGGTCGGCCAAGTTCTTCTCGATTTCCATCTTCAGCGATACTTCCCCCTTCTCGGTGAACTTGATCCCATCTCCCAGCAGATTGATCAGGATCTGCTGCAGACGTTGGCCGTCTCCGAGAAACGTGTCGGGGAGATCCGTGGGAATATCGCACGTCAGTTCCAGACCCTTTTCATGGGCCGAGACCGCGAGAACTCGAATCGCCTGTTCAATCGTGTCCCGGATGTCGAAGGGGGCGGGGTCGAGCGAAAAGCGTGCTGCCTCGAGCCGCGAGAAGTCGAGAATCTGGTTAAGCAGGCTGAGGAGGGTGCGAGCAGAATCGTTGACAGTTTCCAGGTAGTCGCGAGTGGAAGCGGAGAGATCGTCGTCCAGGGCGAGTTCCGTCATTCCGATGATGGCGTTCATGGGCGTGCGAAGCTCGTGGCTGATGTTGGCCAGGAACTCGCTCTTCGCCCGGTTTGCGGCTTCCGCCTGTTCCTTGGCCTCCATCAGTTCCTCGGCGACTCGGCGACGTTCGGTCACGTCGAGAATCGCGGCCACCGCGCCTCGAGATTTCCCCTGCTCATCCGGCAAGGGGGCCGCCGACACGCTGGTGGTCAGTAGTGTGACCGAGTCGCGGCGCAATTCGATTTCGACATCCTGGACCGACTGGCCGGACGCGGCAACTTGCTGAAGAGGAAGTTCGGCAATGCTCAACTGCCGCTCACCGCGAAAGCAGTGCGTGTCGCGTGGTCCTGCCTTGGGCGAGGCAAGGAGAATGTTCTGGGTCGGGGAAGCTCCCAGCATCCGGGCCAGAGCTGGATTCGCCTTGACTCGTTGGCAATCCGGGTCATCGGCGATCGCGATCCCGACCGGAATGACGTTCAGTAATGTCTGCAGTTCGGTCACTCGCCGATGAAGTTCGCTGTTGACTTCCTGCATCCGCCGACGCCCCATTTCGGCAACATCGCGGGCTCGGTGCCATGACTCACTGACCAGGGCGATATTCGTTCCCACCACGTAGTAC
>JBJHCD010000402.1:0-5909 GCA_050485845.1 Pirellulaceae bacterium
CCGAAGAGCCCGTTGGCGGCGGAGATCTTGCTGGAGGGCAAAATCTCTGGGATGCACCCCATTTTGGCGGGAGAGAAGAGGGCGCTTTGTGCCCCCATGAGGGCGACGATCACGAACAACATCGTCAAGCTTCCCCAGACGATGGCCAGCATTCCCAGCAGCATGATCACGATTTCGGCGAACTTGCATCCCACGATCACCTGTCTCTTGCTGAACCGATCGGCGCAGAATCCGGCCGGCGCGGCCAGCAGTAGATAGGGGAGGACGAAGCAGGCGGTGCCGAGCATCAGGATTTGTCCCTGTTCGGGACGAGCCACATAGTCCTTGCCGACGCCGATGGCCAGCCAGCGAAAAGCGTTGTCGTTCGTGGCGGTGAACAACTGAGTGAACAGGAGACCGAGAAAGCTTCTCGAGCGGAGGGTTCCGTCAGGGGCCCCTTCGCCGGTATCCGGTGATCGTTCCTGGGAACTTTCCGGGGATCTGTCCGAGGAACTTTCCGGGGAACTTTCCGGGGATTTTTCCGGTGAGTGGTCCGTCATGTGGGTGGCATCACTGGTTGGAGGAGGGCCGCTACAATTGGGTCGAGCCTGATAATCTGTTCCGATTGGGGCGAAGTCAAGCGCTGGGGTGGTCGTGATCGATAGGTAAGAGAGGAATCATTGATCGCGGATCCATTCGAGCGACCCCAGGCGTCGCGGGAAGGGCAGATGCCATGCGTTTCAATCGCAATCACTATTTGTTGGCCGGACTGGTTGTCTTTTTGATGGGGCTACAGTTCCGGGCGATTGAGTCCTTCACGCTGAATCGCGAGTGTTCCCATTTTATCGCGACTCGCTTTCCGAAAAAATCCCAAACTTCGGCCGCTTCGGCCACGGTGACGAACATGGCGATTGAGAGTGGTTCGCCGAAGCTTCGCACCGTAACCCCCCCTCGTTGGCTGGGATATGCCATGATGTCCGTAGGCGCGGTGTTCATCCTCCACAGTCTGGGAATGAAAAAACCGGGCGGTTAGCCTTCTTCCGTCCGCCCGATCCAACCTACGGGCTGCGTCGCTGCTCGACTTCCAGCCTGCTGCTTCCACCGCGGGCAAGATGGGCCGGGTTATAATACTCGTAAGCCACCGCTTCCGGTACCGTGATCCGCACAGGCATGGTCGCCCGGAGCCGGTAACGCAGTTGTAGCGGCTGACCCGGCTCGAGCTGGCGCAGGTAGACGATGATTTGCCGCGGCGTGAACTGATAACGGGCTATTTCACCGGCCGCCACCAGTGCCTCCCAGTCTTCATCAACCGCCGCGAATCCACTGGGAACCGGCAGGTCCACGATCACCATGGGGACGGCTGCGGGAAGCTGATGCTGGACCGTGGCAACGGCCGTGACCATGTCGTCCACCTCCAGTTGTTGGCGGTCGTAAGCCACGTCGATGGACATTCCAGTTGGCTCCTCCCGCTTGGATTCTTCGTCCACCGGTGGCAGGTGGTAGCGGACGTTGACCTGGTAGGTCAGTCGTCCGTCCAGCGAGTCCACAAGTCGCAGCGAGTAGGGTTGCCCCGGAGCGAGCAGTTCATGGACTTCGGTCCGCTGCATGACTTCCGATTGGCCTGATGGAATCACCAGCTCGCGCACCAACTGGTCGCCCAGGTACAGTTCCACGCTCCGATCCTGTTCTGTCCCCAGGGGAGCGGAACTCCCAGCAACCAAGGCCTTGAGTGACAAGACGGTGGCCTGTGTGGAATGCCAGGTGCCGCTGGTGTCCTTTTGCTGCACCAGCCAATCCAAGGCTCCACGGATCGAATGCCGGAATTGGCCGACTTCCAGCAAGGCCAGCGTGGCCAGGGCAGTCGTTTCCACATTGCCGGCCATCCCCCTACCGTAAAAGGCCGTTTTCTCGCCCGGCTCCAATTCCCACCAAACCAGGTCTTCCCCGTCAGCCTTCTTCATCGCTTCCAGCCGGGCCACATAGGGGTTCAGTTGGCCATCAGGGACTCCCAGCCCGCGGGTGGCCAGAATCCATAATGCCAGTGAATAGGGAGAAGTGAACCGCTCCGGCTGGTGGCTCAGCAGATACTCGCGTGTCGGCTCTCCGTCGGCGTCTGGAGAGGAGTCACCGAATGTGGCCCAGGCGATGTAGGCCGTGGTTCGCAACGTCGATTCTTCCTGGGAACCGTCACCTTCCCGGAAATGGCTCATGCGGCTGGCCCGATCCGGCTGCCATGTTCCGTCCGCTCGCCGCTGGCTCAAGAGCCACTGCCGTGTGCGCCGGCTCAGGTTCGGATCGACGTCGTGTACTCGAGCCATGTCGCGGAACTGCATGAGGCCGTAGGCCGTCAGCGAGCAGTTGGCGGGTGGATTACCGAACCATTCAAATCCACCACCGGCGACTTCAAAGCCGAGCAGCCGCTGGTATCCCAAGTGAATGTAGCTCCGGGCTCGGGCTTCCACCTCGGGCAGATTTCGCTCCGTCTGGCGAAGGTAGTCCAGCGCTAGGATGTTCGGATAGGTGGTGGACGAAGTCTGCTCGAAGCACCCATACGGCATCTGGAAAATCGACTCCAAACCCTCCATCACCTGGCTGAAACTGGACGGATAAAACTTCACTTCAGCGAAAAGGCTACCTTCGATCACCTCTTCGGGAATGCTTCCCGCCATCTCCACTGGCTCACTTCCCATCATCCCGCTAATCATATGCTCGACGCGCTGCCCATCGGGAACCACTTCGACTTCGCGGCGGATGGCATCCGCCACTCCCTCCGCCGCGGCGGTCACTTCGAGCGAATGCCGCCCAACCCGCGTCGCTCGGATGGGGAAATGCACGGACCGCACTTCGCGAGGCCCCAGTGCCAGTGACCGTCGCCGGGCCGAAGCGTCGTCCAATGCATCACGGGTCCGTGGATCCTCGGGCAACTCCTGCGCAGGTGACTCCTGCTCAGGCGACTCCTGCTCCGCCCCATCCTCCGCCGCATTGTCATCCAGCCGCCGGTACCAGTCGGCGGGAACCAGCTCCAGGGATACTTCCAGCGGCTGATCCGTATAGTTGTAGACCACGACCGGGACGGCCACCTCGTCGTTCCGAGTCAGCGAAACGGGCAGGTTCAAATCGACAAAAAACGGCTGAAACACCCGGATCGGCAACTCGCTTCCTCCGAGCTGTCCGTTTGCTGTCACGGCGTTGGACGTCACGCGCCATGTCGTAATCGAATCGGCCAGGTCGATTTCCAGGGTCGCTCGCCCCTCATCGTCCGTGATTAGCTCGGGGTGCCAGAACAGCGTTTCCGGAAACCACTGCCGGACACGAGGGGGGCTGGCCGACGGGAAGCGTAACTCAAGAAATTCGGGCAAATATCCGCCCGAATTCTGGCGATAGAGGGCGCGTGCAGACTCTCGCCTGGCAGTCGTGGCAGGCAGCAGCAGTCCGCAGAGCACGAGACCCGCGGGGAGAGAGATCAAGAAGGCGGTTCCCAGCAGTCGTGGGCGGAACAGGGCCAGACCCACCGCGCCGGCCACCAACAGCCCCACTGCCAGGAACAGCTGAATGGGAAAGATCGTGGAGCGAAATTCCCTCCGCTGTTTGGCGACTTGGCGAGCCTTCTCGGGATAGCTTGCCGCAGCCATCGTGAACGGCGAGGGGCGTTGCTGTCCCGCCGCGGGAGCTCGGGTCGAATCGCCCGCTCGTGTGGCGGGCGAGGGCATGTCGCTTCGCCCTCCGGACGGCCTGGTTTGATCAGACTGGTGATCGTCCGTTTGAGCGAAGGGGGCTGGCAGAGCCGACTTGCCTTCCACGCCCGCCGCAATGGACGCCAGCAAGGCCTGCTGCCACGTTTGCTGGCCCTCGGCTGGTTCGCCATCCAGCAGGTCCCCCGGCCAGTCCGGATAGATCGTATGCAGCGGTTCCAGCAGCTCTTGCTCCAGCAGGAAAAAAGTTGCCTCGCGACCGGCACGCTGCGGAAGGACGGAATAGACGGCTTCATCGACTCCTTTCACGCTGAGGGCGCCCGGTGCGGGCTTCCCCTGTGGATCACGCAGCGTGAATTGGATGGTGGCCCGAGATCCGGGGCGATATTCCGGGTGGTCGAGCGTCGCTTCGATGTTCACTTGCCCAGCCGGCCTCACAAGAACGGTTTGGGATTTGCGAACCGGCAGGCCCTGCTGGCCAAACCGATAGGCCACCACTTCCAGCGTGCCGGCCAGTTCCACCGGCAAGTCCACCTCCCATTGTCCCGAGCCGCCTCGCATCTCTATTTGTCCGGACAGAATCGTCTGTCCATCCTTCAGCCAATCGACCAAGACCGGTTCCTGCCCTCCACCCCAGGCCATGAGCCGAACGGTATCGCCTCCCGCGTAGACGGCCTGGTCCAGTCGAAACAGAAAGTCTCGCCCGGAGGTGCCGCAGTCTAGTTGGACCGTGCGGTCGCCCCGCCGTCCCTCGGCGTCCCGGGCATCGACGGACACGCGGACCACAGGTGAGTCGGGAGTCACTTCCCACAGGGCGACGCCCCGCGGGTCGGTCCGCAACGGAACTTGCGGATCGCTCCCCAACTCGATGCTGGTCATCGCGGGCTGCCCGTCGGGGTAGTGCGTGAGGAGAAACACGCGGTTGGAAATGCCCTGGACGAGGCTCCCGTTTTCGGGCACGACGGTGATTCGGATGGGCTGGGCGGAAAGGACACGGGAGGTGCGGACCGAATACTGTTGACCGGCCGTATCGGTGACCGTGGCGGTTACGAAAAACCGGGCCAGACCACTCTCCTGTTCCCGCCCGACCACCTGGTCCGGAAGCGGGAACGAAAAGCCCACCCGGCCGTCCTCCCCAGTTTTTGCTTGCAGCGAGGCCCACTTCGTCGGACCGATTTCCGTCGCCTCGACCTCGATGTCGATGTCCGCATTGGCCACGGGCTGGCCGAAGAAATACTCGGCCTTCAAGTCCCCGCGCACCACGTCACCCGGGGTATAGAAAGACTGGTCGAGTTGGAGAGTTGCCTGGAATTTGGGTAGTACATATTTTTCCACTCGAACGGTGACGATGCTGGTGGTGGATCCGATTTCGGCACGGATCCGATATTCCCCTTCGACGATTTCGTCCGCCAATGGGCACTCGGCTGCCGCGATCCCAAAGCGACTTGTCTGCGCATGGTGCTTGAAGATCATGTTTCCTTGGGGGTCGGTCAGGGTAAACAGAACGGGCGTCTCCGCGACCGGTCGGTTGTCGAGGCGGCGGAGTGCCAGCGAGCGGAACAGGATGGTCTGGCCTGGTTGGTAGACCGGCTTGTCCGTGGTGACCATCAAACGCCAGTCGCGGCGCAGTCGAACCGGCTCGGTGAGTGTCTCCAGTTGGGTGCCGGTTGCCGCCTTGATTTCCAGTTCGTACTGTCCGTCCTTCCAGTCGGGAAGAGTGAACTGCGGGGAAGCGATGCCCGCGATGTCGGTGGTCGTGTTGGCCAGGAGGACCTCTTCATGGCCGGCCCGGTCGAGGAGACGGACCTCCACGGGGATGCCTGACACGGGCCGGTTCCGGTGGACATTTCGTACGGCGACCCGCACGGCGGCCTGGCTGCCGGGCAGCAGATCGCTTTGTCCCAGCAAACGGACGTCCCAGGGGGACGCGGTGATGCTGTGGTATCTTGCCTGAAGCGACAGGATGGCCAGCAAGACAGCGGCCACGGCGACCATCATGGAGCGCTGATAGTACTTCCATCGCCGACCACGGCGCTGGTGGGCGACCTGGACTGCGGCGACGGTTTTCTGGATCAGCCATTCTGGTGCCTCGGTCGGTGGCAGGTCCCTGAGGGCTTCGCGGCGGCGCCGTGCCTGTTCCAAGGCCGCCTGCCCCTGCGGAGACGTGCGGCAGAACTCTTCGACGATCCGGGCGTCTCCAGGTACCAGCACTCCATGCACATAGTCGTCGACGTACTC
>JBJHCD010000403.1:0-5894 GCA_050485845.1 Pirellulaceae bacterium
GATAAAACGGGTGGTGACGGTAACCAACCAACTCCGCCTGGTAACTGCGAATCGGTGGAATCCAGTGCGGGTCTCCTCGGTAGATCTCCCAGGGGAGCCGCAAGAAGGCCTGCTTCTCGCGGCGACTCGTGACAGGTTTCACCACCAGATTACTCATGTAGACCGTTTCCCTACCGCCGTCGCAAAGCGGATACTCTAGGCGGCTGATTCCAAATGAGTCAACCCACCACCCAACTGAATTGACCCACCCCCTCCACCTTGACGATGCAGGATACGATGAGCACCGTACTTGTGACCGGCGCCAGCGGCTTTATCGGCTCGCACCTCTGGGAAACGCTAGTCCAACAGGGATTCCATGTTCGATGCCTCGTCCGAAATGCCTCGCAGGCCGAGCGATGTCGAGCGGGGGGGGCCGAACCGGTTCTGGGGGACGCGACCGATTTGGAATCGGTGCGACAAGCCGTCCTGGGAGCCGACCTGGTCTTCAACCTGGCAGGACTTACCCATGCCCGCACAACGGCGGAACTGGTCCGAGTGAATCAAGGGGGTCCGGAACAGATCGCCAGAGCCTGCGCGGAACAGGAATCCCCCCCCTGCCACATACTTGTCTCGTCCGTTGCCGCCGCGGGCCCCACGACCCCCGATCGAATCCGAACGGAAGCCGACCCCCCCGCTCCTGTTTCCCATTACGGACGCAGCAAGCTCCTCGGGGAACAGGCCGTGCGGAGATGGGCCGCCGAAGTACCGACCACGATCATCCGCCCGGGAGTCGTATTCGGCCCCCGTGATCGAGGCATGGTTCCAGTCATGGATTCCATCGCCCGGTTCCGCCTCCACTTCAATCCGGGGTGGAACTCCCCCCTCCTCTCCTTCATCGATGTCTTCGACCTGCTCCAAATCCTGCAGATGGCCGCTGAAAAGGGTGAGCGTCTCCCGGCCCAGTTCGACTCGGAATTGAACCCGTACCCGCAGGGCATGGGAGACGTCAAGCGAGAAGCAAAGGCAGAACCAGAGTTGGCCCCAGAATCAGACCCAGAATCAGAATCAGACCCAGAATCAAGAACAGAAACAATGGCAGAAGGGAAGTCGAATTTGGGCCAGGGAATCTATTTTGGGGTCTCTCCCGAGCGGCTCCGATATGCGGAATTGGGAAACGTCCTGGGGGCGGTGTTTCACCCGCGCGGACGAGTCTTGACGCTGAACCTTCCTCCCGCGGTGGCCTGGACCGTGGGTGGAGCCAGTCAGTGGTGGGCCGGCCTCCGCGGGAAATCCGATCTGCTGAACCTCGACAAGATCCGCGAAGCGATGGTCCCATCCTGGGGATGCTCATCAGAGAAAATCGAGCAGCAACTGGGCTTCCGGCCCGCCCAGCCACTGACCCTGCAGCTCCAAGAGACCGCTCGCTGGTACCAGACGCGTCGAACCTGAGACAGGCACGCCCCGGTCATCCGCTCGTATCACCAGCAATTCTGGGGGCCCTTCAGATCCGAAGACACCCGTCCGCTTCGAATCATTCGAAGACACCCGTCCGCTTCGAATCATTCATTCGTCAGCTGGTCGGCCCCGTCGAAAAACGGCGGATGGTATCGAGCGAACTCGGTCACCCTCCCGCAAATTGCTGTCCGGGGCCAACACCACGGCTTCCGATTCTGCCACTCCCGAGTCGATCTCCACCCAATCGTCGTTCATGATGCCGACGGCCACCGCCTGCTCCACCAACCTTCCGTCGCGAACGACCAGCAGCGACCAACCTCCGTCATCGTTGCGGAAAACGGAGGATCGAGGGACCGACAAAACCTGATCGCGCGACTCTGTCACAATTCGCACTCGAACCCGATATCCAATGCCGATTCCGAGCGATTGGCAAAGCTTCATCCCTTCCTCGTCCAAGCGGATAACAACTCGAACCCGCTGCTGCTCCACTCCGAGGGAGCTGATCTTGGTGAATGCGTCCGGATGGATGCGGTGGACCGTTCCTCGCAGTCCCTCACCGAGGTCGCGCCCCAAGGTGGGCCCGTAAACTTCCACCCGATTTCCAACTCGAATGGGCCCTGCTTCCTGCGAAAGAATCTCAGCTTCGATCTCCAGGTCGTCCAGGTTCCCAATCTCCAGCAAGGCCGTTCCCCCCGGCAGAAACTGCTCGCTGAACGTCTCGCGGCGGAGAATCACGCCACGCACCGGACTGGTCAGCCGGGCCCGCTGCTGCCGTAGTTCGCGGTCCCGCAATATCAATTCGGCCTCGACCAACTGTTGTTCCAGTACGGCTCCTTGAAGCCGCTTGCGATGGAGATAGTCAATCACCATCTGAGGAACCAGTTGGACCGCCTGAGCCAGAATGCGTTGCGATTGGACCTGAAACTCTTGCTGAGACAACTCGGCCCGCTTCGACGACTCATTCGCCTCGGCCAATTGCAGTTCTTCAATGGTCTGCGCGGACTGCTGGGCCAATCGCCGGGCTCGTTCCGCCGCCTGCTCCCAATAGGCTGCCCAAGACGTGGCGGCCTCCTTTTGGTACTCCGAGGCCTTGACGTTCGCCTCGGTCACCTCCGCGTACAGTTCAGCCTGCTTCCGCGCGGTCAGCTCCAGCGAGACATCGGCGTTCTCCACCAAGGAAGCTCGGATCCGATCCATGGCGGCCTTGGCCTGAGCGACCTCCAGTTCCACATCCTCATCGACCAGTCGAGCCACCTCTTGTCCCGCTTCGACGGTGTCCCCCTCACGAAGCGAAATCTGGGCGACTCGAGCGGTGTAAGGGGTCGAGACCACATGCCGATGCGGAAGACTGGTAATTCCACGTTCGTCGACGAACCGATCGACAGCTTGCCGAGTGACCTCAACCGTATAGACCGACACCGAGGCTCGCTGCCACCAGATCCATCCGATCGCGATCACGGCAATCAAGAGGGTGATACCCGAGCCCCAGACAGCGGCTCGCTTATTCCCGAACATTCAATTCCTCCCGAATGCGAAGCTGCCCGATCGCCCGCTGAACCAGAGCGTGGGCCAGCAAGGTAAAAAGGAGAGCCAGGACAAGTGTGACAGGAAGTATCCATGCCCCCCAGACCACCGGCAATCGTAAAAAGTCACTCTCGTAGGCCACTGCGGTCACCCAGAGCAAAGCATAGCCCGCGGGAAGACCCGCCAATGCCCCCAGCAGGTTGGCCAGTAACGACTCGCGCAAAAAGAGCCGCCCAACCTGCCAGGGGGAATACCCCAGGGCTCGCAGACTCGCCACTTCGCTACGCCGCTCGTGCAAGTTCACGAACGAGGCATTGAGGACACTGCCAAAGAAAATGATCCCCGCGAATCCCACCAGAAAGATGATCATGACCCATTGGTTCTGAAGGAGAGTCTCCCGCAAGACCCGAATCATTTCATGACGGATCTGAACTCCCTGAACGCCCGGGATGTTCTTGAGCTGCCGATAAAGCTCCATCCGCTCGGGAGCCGGTTCGAGTTGATTTTCCGGATTCGGTTCGGGCCGAGTTGGAAAAGTGAGTTGGGCGCCGGTCATCACGAAGGATTCATCGGCGAGCTGACTGAGAAAATAGATGTTGGCATAGGCGGCCAGTCCAATGAAACTGTCGGAGATCTTGGCAACTCGAGCCGCCTGGGGCCGCCGGTCACCTCGGATCGGTCGTACCGTTAGCTCGTCGCCAACCTCCACCTGAAGGCGCTCCGCCAAGCGTCGATTGAGGACCAACCCGGTTTCCGGAATCACGATCGCTCGTCCCGATGACTCCCGGGGAATGGTCAGCTGAGCGTCGGGGAGCAGGCCGGTAATCGCCATCAGTCGCCGATTGGGACCATTTTCGAGCGTACAGACCAGGTCGAGCGTTGGTTCCACTCGCTCCACGCCGGGCAATCGAGCGAGTTCGTCCCAGGCGAGTTCGTCTTGTTCTTGGACCAGTAGGATATCGACATCACTTCGCGTTACCTTTTCGAACTGAAAGTCGATCATGAATCTCGATGACTCGATCATCATGAATCCGTTCACCAGCAGTGCCGCTCCCATGAAAGATGAAAATGCGGTGGTAATGGTTCTCCAGCGACTGCGGAGGAGATTGCGAATTACCATCCGCCAAGCGGCGCTGAGCCGAGTCCACAGCCAGCTCCACTGCTCCAACCAGACAACTCCGCCGGCCTTCGGCGGTTCGCCGCGCATCGCCTCGGCCGGCCGAAGCCGCAACATGGCTCCGGCGGCCCGCAAGCTTCCCAATAAGGCACAGGCCAGACTGACCGACATTCCCAGCAGGTGCGTTGCCGGGTAAAAGTCGCTGGTCAGTTCGGGAAACTCAAAGTACTGCCGGTAGACGATCGTCAGGCCTGTCGAGGCGAGGTAACCGAGTAGACAACCCAGGATGCCACCCACGAGGCCGACCAGCAGGCCGTGCGAGAGAAAGTGCAGGAAGATCGTCTGGTCCTCGTATCCGAGTGCCTTCAGAGTTCCGACGACCGTCCGCTGTTGCCGAGCCAGCCGGCCGAGGAAGACGTTCAGTACCAGGGCCGCCGTTATCAGGAACATCAGCGGCGTCACGGCGGCAAAGGCCCCCAAACCTTCGATTTCGTTTTCCAGGAACTGATTGGACATCTGCAATTCCAGCGGAATGGCCGCGGCGACTCCGTAGTCCTCCAATCGGTGTTCGAGTTCCCGCAGCACCCAGGTCTCGTTGACTCGCCCGGCTGGAGAGAGCACGCCCACCACTTGGTTCGCCGCGCCGTCAAAGTCGAATACCTCCTCGGCAAACCGCTGCTGGACATAAAAGACGCCGAATCGAGCGGGGTCGGGGATCAACGACCCAGCATCCAATAAGTAGGTAAACTCGCTGCTGATCGCCGTCCCGACGATCCAGAGCGGTTGACGGCGATTGTTCATGACCAGATGGACCATGTCCCCGGGACTCAGCCCATGAAACGCCGCGAAGGCTTCACTGACGATTACTTCATCGCGCCGCAGGTCGGTGAAATAGTCGCCCCGACGGAGCACGATGTCGTTGATCAAGTTTTCTTGCCGCTCAGGAAGGGACAAGACCTTGGCATTAATCGGTTCGGGAAAGTCCGGGAGGTCGACCGTGGCGGAGAACTCAATTCGGGGTTGCCAGCGAGCGATTCCGGGAATCCGCATCGGGTCGGCCAGTTCCGTGAGCGGCGCTTTTTTCAGATTGATCCAGAAGTCCGCCATCCGGCATTGGCGATAGTAGCGCTCCTTCGATTCGGAAAGATTCAGATAGGCCGATCGCATCCCGACAAAGCAGGTGATGCCGACCGCCATGATCGCCGCCACGGCCAATAGCAGTCCGGCGGAATGCCACATCTCGCGTCGCAGTTTTCGCCTCAGGACACTCACCAGCTGACCTCCTCGGGACGGGTCGGCTCGAGGTTCTCCACCACGTCGTGCACTTCCCCCGAACCAAGATGGATGACTCGATGAGCCACCTGGGCCAAAGCGGCGTTATGAGTAATGACCACAATCGTCTTCCCCAGGTCCCGATTCAAGTCGACGAGCAACCGCAAGACGTTGCGGCCCGTCTTCAAGTCCAGCGCCCCAGTCGGTTCGTCGCAGAGCAACAGGTCGGGGTTCTTGGCCACGGCGCGAGCAATCGCCACTCGCTGCTGCTCACCTCCAGACAACTGGGAGGGAAAATGCTGCCGGCGATCGGACAGCCCGACCAGTTCGAGAACTTCATCGACGTCACGAGGCGTTTCGCATATCTCCGCGGCCGCCAAGACATTCTCTCGTGCGGTTAAGTTGGGGACCAGATTGTAGAACTGGAACACGAACCCCACATGCTCCCGCCGATACCGCGTCAACGTCCGATCGTCCGCTCGGCTAAGATCCCACGTTTCATACCAGACTCGGCCACTGGTCGGCCGATCAAGACCGCCGATCAAAT
>JBJHCD010000404.1:0-5888 GCA_050485845.1 Pirellulaceae bacterium
GCTTTCGACAGCATGATCCGCATTTCGGATCTTGCAGCGGCGGCTTGAATCTGGCTGCGGATCACCCCACCGACCGACCGGGGATTTACTACGAGACGAAGGATGGAAGCTGGCAGCTTTGTGAGTGGGACGAGCCGGAGCAGGACGCGGCCTTGGTCTTCTATGTCCACCGCGAATCCCAAGGGTGTCTGGAAATGGCTCTCGCCGGTTTTTCCGGGAGGAGCACCCGCCTGTTGGCCAAGACGCTGGCCAATAGGGCCCAGGATTTCTGGCCGCCGGTCTACCGATCTCACGGTTTGCAGGTCGGAGCCTACATCGTGAAATATAACTTGGTGCACCCCAATCGCAGTCGCGACCTGCTGCGAACCGATCTGATGGCCAACACCAAGATCATCCCGCTGGACGAAGAAGTGATCGCACGTCGCATTGCCCTTCGCTAGCGCGTCCCCAGTTTCGGTAAACTGGCCACCACGTAGTAGAAAACGGGTGTCAGGACAATTCCGAAGAGGGTGACCCCCAGCATTCCGGAGAAGACGGCCAGGCCGAGGGGGCGGCGCATCTCCGCCCCCGCTCCCACGGCGATGGCCAGGGGGACGACGCCGAGGATGAAGGCGAGCGATGTCATGATGATGGGTCGCAAGCGTGAGCGAGACGCCTCGACGGCCGCTTCCGCCGGAGAGGCCCCCTGCGCTCGCCGCTCCTTGGCAAACTCGACAATCAAGATCGCGTTCTTGCTGGCCAAGCCCACCAAGACGACAAATCCGATTTGCACGAAAATGTTAATGTCCAGTCCGGCCCAAGCAATTCCCGCCACGGACGACAGGAGGCACATCGGCACGACCAGGATCACGGCCAGAGGAAGAGTGAGACTTTCGTACTGAGCGGCCAGGACCAGGAAGACCAGTAGGACGGCGAGTCCAAACACGATCAGCGCGGTGTTCCCCGCCAGAATCTGCAGCAACATCAGTTCGGTCCACTGATAGTCCATCCCCTGAGGCAACGTCTGCTCGGCAATCTCCTCCACCACCTCAATCACTTCCCCCGAACTGACTCCGGGCCGGGAACTTCCGTTGACCGCCGCCGCCACGGCGCCGTTGTATCGAGTCACCATGGCCGGCCCACCTGACTCGCGAATGTCCGTCAAACTCCCCAGCGGTACCATGCTCCCCTGCCGGTTACGGACCTGAAATTGCCGGACCTGTTCGGGGGTCAATCGCGAGGCGGGATCCCCCTGCACATTGACTTGCCAAGTTCGACCGAACTCATTGAAGTCATTCGTGTAGTATCCCCCCAAAAACAACTGCAGCGTCAAAAAGACCTCGCTCAGCGGCACCCCCATCGTCTTGGCCCGTTCACGATCGACATCGACATACATCTGGGGCGTTTGTGCTCGAAATGCACTGAACATCCCGACCAGGTCCGGATGATCGCCACCCGCCATGGCCAAGTCATCCGCCCCCTGCTGCAAAGTATCGAGCCCCAGGGCGGCGACATCGCGGACCATGACCTTAAAGCCGCCGGCATTCCCAAGTCCATCGACGGCCGGTGCCCCGAAAACGGAAACCGTGGCGTCTTGAATCTCCGCGAAACAAAGCTGCCGGATTCGCTGGGCAATGGCGTCCCCTTGTCGATCGGCCCCTCGCCGATGATGAAACTCGTCCAAAATGACGAACAAAGTTCCAAAGTTCGAACCGACCGCATTCTGAACCATCGACTGGCCCGAGACGGAGATCACGTGGGCCACGCCCGGAACGCCGCCCGGCGCCTCACCCGAGTCTGAGCCTGAGTCTGAGCCCGAGCCTGAGTGAGCCCGCGAATCCGCGGCATGTCCGGCTTGCGATCCGCGACGGGAGGTCGCTTCCCCCAAGGTCAAGTTTTCGATCTGAGCCAGAACTTGGCGAGTTCTCTCCAGGGAGGCGGCATCTGGAAGGCGAACGTCCACCAAGAGGTACCCTTTGTCCTGGGCTGGGATGAATCCCGTCGGAACATGCGTCATGCTCCAGTAGGTCACGTAGAGTAGGCCGCCGTAGACCAACAACACCAAGGCACTCACTCGAACCAATCGACCGATTCCGACGGCATACCAATTAGACGAGGTTTGAAATCCCCGCTTGAACAGGCGGAAAAACCACCCGAGGCTCCCATCGAGCAATCGAGAGAGGATGTCTCGCTGCTCGCGTTTCGGCTGCAGGAGCAGGGCACAGAGGGCGGGGCTGAGCGTTAACGAATTGACGGCGGAGAAGAAGGTGGAGACCGCGATGGTCAAGGCAAATTGTCGAAAGAACTGCCCCGTGATACCGCTGATGAAGGCACAGGGAATGAAAACGCACATCAGCACCAGGGAGATGGCGATAATCGGCCCCGACACCTCGCTCATCGCCCGCAGCGCCGCCTCGCGGGGGCTGAGCCCGCTCTCCAAATGATGCTCGACCGCCTCCACCACCACAATCGCGTCGTCGACCACGATTCCAATCGCCAGCACCAGTCCGAAAAGGGAAAGGTTATTCAAACTGAATCCCAGCCCCGCCATCACGGCGAAGGTCCCGATAATCGCCACCGGGACGGCAATCAGTGGAATCAAGGTCGCTCGCCACGATTGCAGGAAGACCAGCACCACCAGCGCGACCAGAATCACGGCGTCGCGCAGTGCCTTGAAGACTTCCGCGATCGATTCACTGATAAAGGGGGTGGTGTCATAGACAATCGCATAGTCCACGTCGGGAGGAAAACTCCCCTTCAGTTCTTCCATTCGCGTTCGAATGGCGTCGGCGGTCGACAAGGCGTTGGAGCCTGGCTGCTGATAGATGGCCAGGCCGACGGAAGGCTGACCATCGAGATGGCAAGAGGTATCCTCGTTCTTGGCCCCTAGTTCGATGCCCCCCATCTGCCGCCCCCCTTCGACGGCGCGCTGGTCGCTGACCAAGTCGCGAAGGCGGACCACGTGCCCATCCTGCTCCATGCGGACGACAATCTCTCCAAACTGATCGGGATCCGTCAGCCGTCCCATTGTGGTCAGCGGATACTGAAAGGCCTGTCCCGAGGGAACCGGCGGACGACCCAAGGAACCCGCCGCCACCTGAACGTTCTGCTCCCGCAGCGCGCCGACCACGTCGCTGGCCACCACGTTTCGAGCGGCCATGCGGGCCGGGTCGAGCCAGACTCGCATGCTATAGTCCAACTGGCCGAGAAACATCACGTCCCCAACCCCATTGATCTGGGCCAGTTCATCTCGCAAACGAATCGTGGCGAAATTGCTCAGATACAACTGATCGTAGGTGCCTTCCGGCGAAATCAGATTGACGACCAGCAAGATACTGGGTGACTTTTTCTTGACACTCACCCCCGTCTGCCGAACTTCTTCCGGCAACGTGGGAAGCGCCAGATTGACTCGGTTCTGCACCAGCACCTGGGCCATGTCGAGGTCCGTGCCGACTTCGAAGGTGACCGTCAGGTTGTAACCTCCGTCATTGGTGCACTGCGAACTCATGTACAGCATCCGCTCCACCCCGATCACCTGTTGCTCGATCGGGGCCGCAACCGTCTCGGCGACCACGGTCGAACTGGCTCCGGGATAGATGCAACTGACCTGCACGGTCGGAGGCGTGATCTCGGGATACTGAGCCACGGGAAGCGTGGTCACCGCCACCCCTCCCGCCAGTACAATGACCGCGGAGATCACGGCGGCCAGAATCGGACGATCGATGAAAAGTCGAGCCATTCCGGTTACTGCTCCTCTGCTTCCGTGTCGAGCGATTCCGTGTCGAGCGCTTCCGTGTCGGGTAATTCCATATCTGGTAATTCCGATTCGGACAAATCCGTTCCATCCGCTGCTTCGGAGAACGGCTCGAACGAAGCGAGGTCCATCGACTCCCGTTCCACCTCCACTTGATCTCCATCTCGGACCCGCTGCATCCCCCGAACAATTACCTGTTCTCCCGGCTCGAGTCCTGATGTGACGATTCGCAGGTTCCCCCGCTGTTCTCCCAAGGTCAACACGCGTCGAGCGACCTGGCCTTGCTGATCGACCACATAGACGAAGTAAGAACTCTGATCGCGGGAGAGGGCCTGTTCCGGAATCAGCAGGGCCTCATAGGGAGCACTGGTCGGAATCCGAATTCGCACGAACAGTCCGCTCACCAAGGCCCGGTCCTCATTGGCGAATCGACCTCGAATGCGGGCCGTACCCGTGGTGGGATCCACTTGGTTCGCCACAAAGTCGAGTACGCCTTGATGGGGGAAATCGGTCTCGTCGGCCAATTGAACTTCGCAGATCAGCCCCAATCCACGGAGATTGCCGGGGGCTTCCCGAGTACTTTTCTCGCGGAGCCGGAGGTAGCGGAGCAGTGAACGCTCGTCAACGTCGAAGTAGACAAACATCGGTTGTTCGTTCACGATCCGAGTGAGCAGTGTTCCGGTCGCCTCTCCACCTTGCACCAGGTTACCTCGAGTGACCATGGCGCGGTCGATACGGCCCGAAATGGGAGCGTGAATTTCCGTGTAGCGAAGGTCGACGGCTGTCCGGTTGCTGTCCGCCTCGGCCGCTTCCATGGCCGCCTTGGCTTCGGCGGAGGCGGCTTGGGCTTCCTGGTATTCCTCCAAATTGGCCGCGCCGCTTTCGTACAGCTGTTGGCGTCGAGCCAAATTGGCCTCGGCCAACTCACTTCTAGCCTGGAGAAGATTTTGCCGAGCCAGCGATTGACGATGGATCGCCTCATAGGTATCGGGTTCGATGAGGAACAGTTTTTGTCCCTCCTCGACATGATCGCCATCTTCGAACTCGATTCCCTTGAGATAGCCGAACACTCGCGGTCGGACTTCAACGATCTCGGAGGCTTCCGTCCGACCGGTAAATACGTCGTAGTCAATGGTCTTCCGCGTGGTAACCTCACTGATCGTCACCCGGACCGGCGGGCTGGAGGACGCGGCATCGGGAGATGCCCCGCATCCCGCAGTCCAGCAGAGGGCCGGCAGCAGGAACGCGATCGCGACCTGTCGAGCAAGGTCGCCGGTTCGTCTCGCCACGATCCCTGGAGAGGGGAGGTGACGGAGCCACCCCGATTCAGGCTCGCAAATTGAGGGTGTCCGCCATTCAGGGCCCTCCCACTTCCCGGCCGTTTCGTTCATCTTGTCGCGCCTTCCCACGAAGCTGAATCCCATTCCACCACCCGCTACTCCCACCCCGCACCTCGCCATGCTCCAACAGACTCCGACAGACCATGCCAGCGTCAGCGATCGATTTCGGACCACCTACTATGTCGGTTTACTCCCGCAGTGCCAAGGCGGCTTCCTCGGCCGCTCGCAAAACCCGGAGGACATTGCCATGGAGGATGGCATGGATCTGATCGGGAGTATAATCGCGGTTCAGTAACTCTTGGGTCAGCAGGGGATAAGTCGAAACGTCCTCCAGTTGAACCGGCAGCAAATTGACACCGTCGAAATCAGCTCCGATTCCCACCGATTCGACTCCCGCCACTCGGGCCAAATGATCGATGTGGTCGACCACGTCATGCAGCGTTCCAGGCAGCAATGGATTCGCGGCCCTCCAGCGCCGCCAGGCACGCTGGAACTCCGCCTCGCCGGGATACTGCCGGCGTAACTCGGCTTCTTTCTCTTGTCGCTGTTGGAGGCGTCGAGCGGATTCGGGATCGACGAACCCAGAGAAAAAGTTGACCATCACCACGCCCCGATTCTCCGCGACTCGGCGCAGCACGTCGTCGGGAACGTTGCGAGGATGATCGGCGACAGCGCGGGCCGACGAGTGGGAAAAAATCACGGGGGCCGCGGTCACGTCCAAGGCCGCGTGCATCGTGTCGGCCGAAACGTGTGAAAGATCGACCAGCATTCCCAGCCGGTTCATTTCTCGAATCACCTCCTGGCCGAAGGGGGTG
>JBJHCD010000405.1:0-5886 GCA_050485845.1 Pirellulaceae bacterium
AGTTGGGCTCAAGTCCGGGTGTTCGACGCCGCCGTCCGCCCCTAGATATTGTGGCAAGATCCGATGCGTCTCCCGCCCCGCCGCCGGGCGATAGGAGGCTCGGGCAGAGTCCGCTCAAGCGACAACCGGCCAGTTCCGCCGGTGTGCCAGTTCCGCCGGTGTGCCAGTTCAGCCGAACCAACCTCGTTTTTCAAACGAAGCGACCGCCTTCTCTTCCGACTTATGGATGTCGAAGACGCGATTGAGTCGCGTGATCTTGAAGACTTCCATGACGTTGTCCGAGATATCACACAGCTTCAGTTTCACGTCGGCCGCTTTGCACTTGTTGTTGAACAGCACCAGCTTGCCGATCATGGCGGATGACATGAATGAGACGCCGCGGAAGTTCAATACGATCTTCCCGGCTGGACACTTCGTGATTCCCTCCATCAGTTCCTTACCGATCTGCTCGATCGTCGTCTCATCGAGAATCTTGGCCTTGTTGAAGGTGATCACCAAGACGTCATCTACTTCGCGTAAGTCCAACGATGCCATATTTGGTTAGCCAATCGGTATGGGGAATGCGAAAGACCACTAGGGGTCACGGAAGTAATCGCGGAAGGAACTCGTGGAAGCTCACTAAAGTAGCATACGGCCGAGTCCGATGCAACGCATTCGCCGGAAATCTTCCCCCTATCGGTGGGTGGCTTTATCGTGCCGTCCCGTGCCAGCCAAGCGTGCCAGCCAAGCGTGCCAGCCAAGCGTGCCAACCAAACATGACGGGCGAGCGTGAAATCAGAGCGTCCGATCGAGCATTCGGTAGTTGATCGCCTCGCGGATATGATCCGGACTGATCGACTCGGCCTTTTCCAGATCGGCAATGGTTCTGGCGAGGCGGCGAATTTTGTCGTGTGCTCGAGCCGATAGCCCCAATTCCTGAACGGTGTCCCGCAACAGGTCGAGGCATTCACGCGACAACCGGCAGAACTGGCGCATTTGGCGAGTGGTCATGGAGGCGTTGCAGCGGGTGCCGAGGCCGGCGAACCGCTGCTCTTGAATCCTTCGCGCCGCCACGACTTGGTCCCGCATCGATTCACTGCTGGTCCCCGACTCTTCGGTGGAAAGCTCCTTGAAGGGAACGGCGGGAACTTCGATGTGAATGTCGATGCGGTCCAGCAGCGGACCACTGATTTTCGCCATGTAACGTTCGATTTGCGGGGGAGAGCAGTTGCATTTTCGTCGCGGGTCATTCCGGTAACCGCAAGGACAGGGGTTCAGGGCGGCGATCAACATGAACTCGGCCGGAAAAGTCGTGCTCCGCGAGGCCCTGGAGATGGTGACCAGGCCATCTTCCAGCGGTTGCCGGAGCACTTCGAGTGTCCTCCGGTTGAACTCGGGAAGCTCGTCCAAGAACAACACGCCGTTGTGTGCCAGCGAGATCTCTCCCGGCGTCGGCCAACTTCCCCCTCCCACCAGTCCCGCGTCACTGATCGTGTGATGCGGCGAGCGGAAAGGGCGAGTTCCCATGAGTGGTTGACCGGGAGGAAGTCGTCCCGTGGCGCTATAGATCCGCGTCGTTTCAATCGACTCCACCGACTGCATGGCGGGCAGAATCGTCGGCAGCCGCTTGGCTAGCATCGTCTTCCCTGAACCGGGGGGTCCGACCATTAATAAATTGTGCGCGCCGGCAGCCGCGATCGTCATGGCCCGTTTGACCATCTCTTGACCTCGGACATCGGCGTAGTCGATCTCATATTTGGAAAAAGACTCGAACCAGCAATCCAAGCGGGAGGGAGTCGGATCGATCTCCAGTTCCCCGGCAAAAAACGCCGTGGCTTGAGCCAGACTGTCGACGGGAATGATTTCCAGCTCCTCGACCACCGCCGCCTCGGGAGCATTCTCCGAAGGGACGACCAGGCCACGAAGATGCGACTGCCGACCAGCGGCAATCGCCATCGACAGGGCACCTTTCACCGAACGGGCCGCCCCTTCCAGGGACAATTCTCCGACGACCGCGTAATCGCCCAGCCGGTCGGACACCAGCTGACCGCTGGCGGCCAACATGCCCAAAGTCATCGGGAGGTCGAACGAGGCAGCCTGCTTCGGCAGTTCGGCCGGCGCCAAGTTGATCACCACGCGGTCCTCGGGCCGGTAGAAGCCGGAATTCACCATCGCCCGAGCCACTCGGTGCGTGCTTTCGCGCACCGCTGCCTCGGGTAGTCCCACCAACATGGTCTTGGGTGTTGCCGCCGGCGAGACGTCCACCTCCACTTCCACCGGCAACGCATCAATTCCCACCAGAGAAAAAGTATGTAGCTTGGCCAGCATGCATGCACCTGAAAAGCTGGACCGCCACACGAGTTCGCTGGAGCATTGTCGGGTGCCCGACGCTCGGCGGCAAGCGAGCCGCGGCGGGAAGTGTCATGCTGTTGACACAATGAAACTCGGAATGTCTCCTCAGTCGTCCGAGCGTTCGAGATACCGGGACCATCCGGGTGTCACCCATTCTCGAGCAAGTTCGGCTGGAGGAACGACTGTCTCGGCTCTCTCGTCCTTGTCGACCGACTCGTCCTTCTCGACCGACTCGTCCTTCTCGAGCGTCTCGTCCTTCTCGAGCGTCTCGTCCGACTCGAGCGTCTCGTCCGACTCGAGCGTCTCGTCCGACTCGGGGTCGGATTCCTCCGAGGGGTCGGAATTCCGATCCTCCTCGTCCCACTCCGTCAAGATCAGCAGTTCGACATCGTCCCACCGCGCCGCCAATTCCAAACCTCGCTCGGGCCCCACGATGCTGACCGTGGAAGCCATGGCGTCGGCGAAACTTCCCCGCCGAGCGATGACGGTGACCGAGGAGCGATCGGTGACTCCATAGCCGGTTCGAGGGTCCAGGATGTGGGAATATCGCCGTCCGTCCACTTCGATAAACTGCCAGAAATCTCCCGAGGTGGCCACGGACCGATGCGCGACGCGGAGAAATCGAGACGGCCCCGCGTCGGCACGAAGGGGAGCAACTCCGATTCGCCAGCCCGACTCACCAGGCGGGGGGGCGCCGGCCGCAAGATCGCCGCCGCCATTGACCAGCGCTCGATCGACTCCCCACCGCTCCAGAGTTCGCAGCGCCTCCTCGACGGCGTACCCCTTGGCGATACCTCCCACATCCAACCGCATGTCGGTCCCCAGCAAGCGGACCTGTCGTGGGGAGTCAGCCTCCTCGGGCGTTCGAAACTCGATCCATTGCCAGCCCACGGCGGCTCGAGCCTGTTGAATCAGCTCGTCCGACGGCGCCATCTGGCGACGACGCGCTCGACGCCAAAGTCGAGCCAACGGGCCGACCGTGATATCGAACGCTCCGTCGCTCCACCGGCTGAACTGCTGGGCCTCCACCATCACATTCCAGAGGTCGGGGCCGACTTCCCGCCAATCCTCGTGTGGCGCGGACAAGGCCAGCCGGCTCAGCTCACTGGCCGAATCGTAGTCGCTCAGGCAGCGGTCCAGTTCGGCGACTCGAGCGAACGCTTCCCGCATGGCACGAGCTGCCTGGTCGGGTTGACTGGCGTAGCACGTAATTTGGAACTCGGTTCCCATGTGGACTTCCGATGCCGTGAACCGCTGCTCCTCGGCCCACAGCGGTCTCTCCCCTCCCGCTCCCGCCACCAAGGCACCAAGGAGCATGAGACAAACGGCGATCTTTCTTCCGGGTCGCTCTCCCGACTTCCGCGGTGACCTGGGGACCACCTTCAGCTCGACCTCGACCTCCTCGCCGTCGTCAATTCCCAGGTCCTCGTCCAACTCAATGGTCCTCCCGTGAACTCTGCCGTGTAATGTCCTACTCATGATTGACTCTCCTGCTCGCTCTCCCATTCAGGCGTTCATGCCCTGATGGTATTTTACGACGAAAACGGGCCGGGAGACCGCAGCCTCCTCTCGGAGCTGGATGACCTTCGATTGTAGGGAACTCCCGGCAGGGAAAAATAGAGCCGTAGGAGAGAGAGTTTGGTTTGGGGCCGAGACTGTGGGGTTGGGCCCGCGCTGGGGGGAGAAAGGTGACGCGGAGGCGCGGAGGCGCAGAGTTGCAGAGTTGCAGAGGCGCAGAGAAACACGTCGGCCATTGCTCGTTCCCCTCTCTGCGACTCTGCGCCTCTGCATCTCTGCGCCCTCTTTTTCCGGGACCTTCGCTGGGCGTCCCGATACAAACCGGTGAGCGTTGCGGCCGCAGTCTTCCGGCGGTGCGCCCCGAAGAGGCAACCGCTGGCTAGTCTCTGTAACCCCTATCGGGGTAAGGAGTAGCGATTAGCTGTTAGGGCAAAATCCGAAGGGGGTCTTCGGATCGTACGGACCGCCCGAAATCTAGTAGCTCGGATGCGCCGGCGAGCAATGCCCCGGGTATCACCGTTCCACCGGGGACGCGACTGATCGGGTGTCTTCAATCTCCGAGGCGGGGGGTGCCGAGATTTCCCGGGGTTGATTGATTGACCTAGCGGCGACGGGTATTCTATTAGAAGCCAGATTAGGTCATTTTGAACGCCCCCCTGGGCTGCTAACCACCATGCGGAGCGAAGGCATGTCGCAGAAAAAGAAGAAGCAAAACACCACCGCCGGCGAGTCGCCCGAATCCAAGGAGTCCACGCCGAGCGGCACGTCTCGGCGAGATTTCATCAAGCGTTCCTCCCTGCTAATGGCGGGGGGAGCGGTCGCGGGGGCCGTGACCAGCCAGTTGGATATCGCTCGAGCCGCCCATGCCTTCGGCAGCGACACGATCAAAGTCGGCCTGGTCGGTTGTGGTGGACGTGGAACGGGTGCGGCCATTCAGGCCATGAACACCACGGGAGGGGAAGTCAAGCTGATCGCGATGGCAGACGCCTTCGGTGACGCGATTCAGCGAAGCCTCCGGGGAATCAAGAGCCAGCACCCTGAAAAAGTGGACGTCCCCACCGACCGACAGTTCACCGGCTTCGATGCCTTCCGCCAAGTGCTCGAAAGCGATATCGACATGGTGCTGTTGGCCACTCCCCCTGGATTCCGGCCCCTCCATTTCGAAGCGGCGGTGCAGGCGGGCAAACATGTCTTCATGGAAAAGCCAGTGGCGGTCGACGCGCCGGGGGTCCGCCGAGTGCTCGCGGCCAACGAGGCGGCCAAGGCGAAGAACTTGGCGGTTGCCGTCGGCCTGCAGCGGCGCCATGAACCGGCCTACATCGAGACGATCGCCAAATTGCAGGATGGCGCGGTCGGAGACATCATCGTCTCTCGGGCCTACTGGAACGGGGCTGGAGTCTGGGTCCGTCCCCGCACCGCCAATCAGACGGAACTGGAGTACCAAATGCGAAATTGGTACTACTTCAATTGGCTGTGCGGCGATCACATCGATGAACAGCACATTCACAACCTCGACGTGATCAATTGGCTGATGAACGATTATCCCGTCGAGGCCAACGGCATGGGAGGTCGCCAGGTCCGCACCGGCAAGGAACATGGCGAAATCTACGATCACCACTTCGTGGAATTCACCTATGCCAATGGCTCCAAGATGTACAGCCAGTGCCGGCATATCGAAAACTGCTGGAACTCGGTCTCCGAGCATACTCACGGTTCGGAAGGATTCGCCGACATCAGCGGTGGAAAGATCTACAACCCGCGAGGCGAGATGATCTGGCAGACTCGGGGAACTCGAGATGGCCACCAGCAGGAGCACCACAATTTGTTCGCCGCCATTCGCCAAGGGGAAATCCCGAACGAGGGAGACTGGGGCGCCAAGAGCACGATGACGGCCGTCATGGGCCGCATGGCGACCTACTCGGGCAAAAAACTCTCTTGGGACCAGGCTTTCAACTCGGAATTGCAGTTGGCCGACGTGGATAACTTCCACACGTTCGAAGACAATCCTCCACTCACGCCCAACGCGGAGGGCTACTA
>JBJHCD010000406.1:0-5885 GCA_050485845.1 Pirellulaceae bacterium
CCGGAATTGATGGTGCGAACCTCGTGCAATTCCGTCACGATGATGGGAGGCCCCTCGCTGGTGTCCGGCGATCCAGAAGCCGAGCCATTCTCCGATTCTTTATCCGGGCCTTTTTCCGAGTCGCTCTCCGAGCCATCTTCCGAGTCGCTGGAGGGTTCCGACGTGGAGTTCTCCTCCGGCGGTGTTTCGGGCTGCAGCTGTTGGATATAGGCGTCCATTTCCGACCGAGTGAAGAACCAGCGGTCATCGGTTCCAGTGATGACGTGGAACATCGGCAGACGTCCCGTTTCCAGATCCGCCCGCTCGGCATGCAGTCGCAAGCTGATTCCCCGCCGCTCGAGCGCCAGCAGTGCGTCTTCGATTGACGCCAGAGCGCGACAGAGTCGCTCCATCTGCTCCCCTTGGATGATTCGGCCATCCCTGGGATCGAAGGAGGCCCCCGTCAGACCACGCTCCAGCAATTGGGCCTTCATTTCTTCTTCGGTCTGGACGTAATAGACATCCTGCCCACTCCGGACTCGGAACAGAGGGGGCTGCGCGACATAGACGTGCCCGGCCGCCACCAAGTGGTACATCTGGCGATAGAAGAAGCAGAGCAACAGCGTGCGAATATGGGACCCGTCCACGTCGGCGTCGGTCATGATGATGATCTTGCCGTAGCGGCGTTTCGACAGATCCTGGTCAGCCCCGACGCCACATCGAATCGCGTAGATCATGCTCTGCACTTCTTCATTGGCCAGCACCTTGTCTTCTCGCGATTTGTAAGCGTTGATGATCTTTCCTCGGAGGGGAAGGATCGCCTGGAACTCCTTCAAGCGTCCCCCTTCCGCGCTACCTCCGGCCGAATCACCCTCCACCAAGTACAGTTCGCACTTGTCGCGATCCGTGCTGATGCAGTCGCGCAATTTGCCGGGAAGTCCCCCGAGGCTAAGAGCCGATTTCCGCCGGACCAACTCGCGAGCTTTCCGAGCGGCTTCGCGGGCCTCGGCCGCCTGCATTCCCTTGCGAATAATGATCTTGGCACTCTTGGGCGTCTCTTCCAAATAACTGCTGAGGAAGTCGCCGAAGGCCGAGTTGATAATGCTCTCGACTTCGTTGTTCCCGAGCTTCGTCTTCGTCTGACCTTCGAATTGCGGATGAGGAACTCGGACCGAAATAATAATCGTCAGGCCCTCGCGGAAATCCTCCCCACTGGGCGTGAGGTCCTTGAAGAGCTGGTTCTTGCGACCGTAATTGTTCAGCGATCGGGTGAGAGCCGAGCGGAAACCTGAGACATGCGTGCCACCCTCGGTGGTGTGAATATTGTTCACGTACGAGTGCAAGTTCTCCGTCAACTCGCCCGTGTACTGCATGGCCAACTCAAACTCGACCCCTTCCTGGTTCCCCGAGCAATAAATCACGTCGGGATGAATCGCCTCGGCACTCCGGTTCAGGTGCTCGACAAACTCCACGATTCCCCGCTCGTAATAGAACTCCTCGCCTTCGTTGTTGCGTTCATCGAAGAACTTGATCCGGACTCCTCGATTCAGGAAGGCCAGTTCCTGCAGTCGTTTGTGGAGCAGATCGTAGGAAAATTTGGTGACTTGAAAGATTTGATTGTCGGGCTTGAAGGTCGTCTTGGTCCCCACTTTGTTGGACGTCCCGATGACGTTGACCGGTCCGGTGGGCTGCCCTCGCTCATACTCCTGTTGGTGAATCTTTCCGTCTCGATAGACTTCAACTTCGCACCACTGGGACAGGAAGTTAACAACGGTGACACCGACGCCGTGCAAGCCACCCGAAGTCTGGTAGGCGGTCTTTTCAAATTTCCCGCCGAACTTCAGGACAGTCATCACTCCTTCGAGCGTCGAGACTTCCCGTCCCATCTCCTGAGTCAACTCGTGGTGAACCTCCACCGGGATTCCCCGACCATCATCCTCGACCGTCACCGAGCCATCGTTGTTGACCGTCACGTGGATCTGTTTGGCATAGCCCGCCATCGCCTCGTCGATGGAGTTGTCGACGACTTCGTAAACCAGGTGATGTAGACCGCGCGAGCTGACGTCGCCGATGTACATGCTGGGACGCTTGCGAACATGTTCCAGATCGGAAAGGTGCTGAAGATCCTTGGAGGTGTAATCACCGTTACCCGCTCCATCCCGGCCATTCTGCTCCTCGCCCCCTCCATCTCCCGGATGACCCGGCATCGCCTCGCGCGGTTCGTCATCACCGGGCAACGGGCTTCCACCATTCGTCTCATCACTCATGTTCGTCCTGCTTCCTCTTTCAAGAGAAACCACCGACGCGAAATCGAATGTCGCGTACTTTGAAACTTGGAGCAGCCTCTTGCAGTTTCCTGATCAAGGACCGCTTTTGAAATGTCAACTCCTGGACCAGTGACGAGTCACTGACGAAGACCTCGAGCATTCCTCGCCGAACCTGGCCGGCCCGTGAATGTCGAGCCAACTCGTCTCCCACCACCGAACTCCACGTCGCCGCCAGATCGTCCGACGATAACGTCTGCAAGTAACCACGGCGGGCAACGAGATCATGAAGCACGTCGGCCAGCCTCGAGGGATCCCGAGTCCGTTGGCGGGCCCGTAGCTCCTCTCGCAATTGCTCGATCTGCCGCCGATCGTCCGGATCGTTCCCACCTTCCATCCTCGCGACTCCGCTTTCGCCACTCTCAGCCTTCACTGGACATCGGCATCACGACATAGGCATAACCGTCCTCGGTCGTGAACAGGGCCGCCGACTCGGAACCCTGCACTTCGAGCGTGACGATCGATTGAGGATCCAGCACGCGGAGGAAGTCCGCCACATAGCGATGATCGAGAGTCACCTTGAGCGGTTCTCCTTCATAGGCCAGCGGGAACTCGACACGAGACTCTCCCACTTCGGCCGTGGCCGCCGCCATGATCAAAGTCCCTTCTCCAAACAACAATTCGACTCCGCGACTCTCCTTGTTGTTCACCACGGACGCTTGCCGCACCGCCGCGTAAGTCGGTCCCACGGTCAAATCAATTCGGATTCCACCCGAGCGTTGTGGAAAGACGTCACGCCAGCGAGGAAACCGCCCCTCCACCAATCGCGAGCTGATGACCAAGCGGGGCGTCTTGATCAGGATGTCGTTGTTTCTCGCGCTCAAACAGACCGAACCCTGCTCATCAGCCAACGCGCGCTCAATCAAATGCATCGATTTGGAGGGGACGATCGTGGCCGAATCTCCTCCCTGATGATCCCCGTGAACCTGAGCCGCCGCTTCCATCTTGGCCAAACGCCGTCCATCCGTCCCGACTGCCGTGATCTTGTCCGATTCGAACTCCAGCAGGACGCCCCCCAAGGCGTAACGGCTGCTCTCCACATCGGTCGCGAAAACCGTCCGCCGCACCAGTTCACGAAAGGCCCTGGCCGGCAACTCGTGATACTTCTCCTCCGCAAACTCCGCCACCGGCGGAAATTCATCCGGATTGCCGCTCGGCAACTCAAACCGACTCCGGTCCCCGCGAACCCGCATTCCCTTCTCGGTCGATTCGACGTGCAGATGCTGATCCGAGGACTCCCTAAGAATCGCCCCAAAACGATCAACGGGAAGTATCGCGTTCCCCGCCGCAATCACTTCCAGCCCCTCGATCTGCACGCGAACGCCGACCTCCAAGTCCGTCGCCATGAACGTCGCCTGGTTGGGGGTCACCTCCAGTTTCACATTCTGCAAGATCGGCTTGGGACTTCGAGCGGAGGCAACCGAGGCGGCAATCTGAAAGGCGGAAAGCATGGTCTCTCGATCACAGCGAATCTTCATGCCCCTCTGCTTTCTAATTAAAAATTTGTAGTAGTAGACAGCCGAAAGCGTCTATCAGCTCAAGACGAGAAAAATTGAATCTAAGTACTTTTTTTATAATGTTTTACGACGAAATATGCCAGACCCGATTCCGGGGATAACCCGTCAAAATCTCGTCGGATCTATGTCGCCGGAAGTCTCAGGTTGTCGCTCCATCCCAGCCGGGACCAAACCGGCCGATGAACGGCACTCAGACAGCGACAACAGGTAACAGGCAACCGACATGTTTTCCCCAGCGGCTTCTTGGGGGGTCAGACTCCCATGAAATGCGTGGTAAGGTCCTCCACCGCCTTCCTCAACGCCGCGTCCTGTTGGACTAATTCCTGCGTTTTTCGGCAGGCATGCAGCACCGTCGTATGGTCGCGGTTTCCGAAATGCTTCCCGACCTGCCCGAGGCTCTTCTGAGTCAGCAAGCGGGCGAGGTACATGGCGACGCCTCGAGCTTGAACGAGTTCCCTGCGTCGAGCTGGGCCGTGCAAATCTTCCACTCGTTGATCGAAATACTTGGCCACCGCCGAGGTGATACTGCGCAAATCGGGGGGCGAACCAAGCAGATCAGGACCCAGTAATTCACGCACAAGGGGGAGGTCGAGGCTGGCAGGAGCGGACTCGAGGCGAGCGACTTCTTTGCGAAGCTGCCGCAGGAGCCGAGCGAGACGGTCGACCGAGAACCCTCGGGGCGTCGGCGGATTTCCATCGGGTGGAGCCGCTTGGCCCAGTGGATCCCGTGAATCAAGATCAGGGTCCTCTCGCGGCGAATCGCTCCGCTGGGCCAGCAAAAAGAGAACTTCCGGAGCAAGCGAAAGCTGCTCGGCCGCCGCCAAACGGCGGACAATCTCAAGCCGCGCTTCCGGGCCAGGAGACTGCAGGGGAATCACCAGACCACCCAGAATCCGACTGATCAGTCCTTCCTGCAACCCAGAGATCTCCGGTGGAGGTCGGGAAAGACTGGTGACCAGCGGACGAGGAACTGGAGAATCCATGAACGCGTCCACCGCATGGACCAGTTCCTCCTGAGCGTGAACTTTACCGGCCACCTGTTGCAGGTCATCCAGGATGAGGGCGGCCACTTTCCTCCAGCGCTGGCGAAAATTGACCAAGTCGTTCGTTTCGTGGGCCAATCCAACAGCCCGGACAAAGTCCGAGCCGGAATAGAACAAGACCTCCTGCTTGGGGTGGATCTGGAGCAGGCGAGTGGTGATGGCTCGCAGCAATACCGACTTTCCGATCCCCTTCGGTCCGACGAAGGAGATCGGAGTGTATCGCGGGGCCGACTGAACCAAGTCCGAGACGGCGACCTGAACCAAGGCGTTTGTCCCATCCCCGATGTATTCATCGAGGATGGGAACAGCCCGAGGTCGGGTGGAGGACGACCGTTTTCGCGCCGTTGTCGGCTGCGCCCCCAGCGGGTATGTGAACAGGCGACCGACCACACTCACTCCGTTCCGTTGAACCGAGACTACTCGATGATCATGTCATCCACCGTTTTTCCGGAGGGAATCATCGGCAGAACCTGTTCCTGATAGGGGACTTGGACATCGAGCACGAACGGACCAGGATGGGAAATCATCTCTTGAATTGCATCGCCCAGATCCGACTTCTTGCTGACCGTGGCGGCACCACAGCCGAAGCCCTTGGCGATGGTCACGAAATCGGGATAGCGCTCCTCCGCGTAGATTCCAGCTCCCTTTCCGCGGGCCTCCGCATGATGGATGGGCCCGAGATACGTGTGGGCTCGATTGCCATCCATGAATCGATCTTCCCATTGGACCACCATCCCGAGGTGTTGGTTGTTCAACAACAACACCTTCACGGGGAGGTCTTCACAATAGCAGGTGGCCAATTCCTGAATGTTCATCAGGAAACTGCCATCCCCGTCGATGTCGATCACCAGGGCGTCAGGGTGAGCCACCTGGGCTCCCATCGCCGAGGGAAGGCCGAATCCCATCGTCCCCAAGCCGGAACTGGAAAGCCAAGTTCGCGGGTGTTGGAACTTGTAGAACTGAGCCGCCCACATCTGGTGCTGCCCAACTCCCACCGTAATGATGGTTTTTCGATCCTGGGT
>JBJHCD010000407.1:0-5865 GCA_050485845.1 Pirellulaceae bacterium
CTTCCAGCGCGGAAACGAAGATCTTGCCATCGCCGACTTGGCCGCTTCGAGCCCCATCGGCGATGATGCCGATGATCTTCGGCGCCTCGGCGTCGTCGGCCGCGACCTCGATCTTCACCTTGGGGACGAAGTCCACCTGATACTCCGCCCCACGAAACATCTCCTTGTGCCCCCGCTGGCGGCCGAATCCGCGTACTTCGCTGACCGTCATCCCGTGGTAGCCGGCACTCACCAAGGCTTCCTTGATCGCTTCCACCTTGTGGTGACGGACAATCGCTTCGATCTTTTTCATGTTCTTGACTGACCTTTAATCAAATTGGAACGATGGAGAGCGAACACCGACCGGTCACCCCCACCGCGGGAGACCGGTTACAGCAGCAAGGTGGATCGGACCAGCTTGTCCCACCCAATAAGAAAAGCATGCCCTGCCTGAGTGGCCGCAGGCAAACCGACCACCCAGGCGTGACGGGCATCCTTCTGGCTAGGCGGAAGCCAGAGAGGTCGATTAGGCGGCAATTCCCAGTCAGAATCTGGGACCGCCGCCGAAATTCCAGAACACCACGTGAGGGAGTGAAATCCGAAGGCGGAGGACCCGAAGTCCGCCCGACGCGCGTTGGTAACCACACGCCCGCCCGTTTCATAACGGAAACCAGAAGGTTGACAAGGGTCAGAGGCCCGAATGGACCGAGCGGAACCGTGCTGCCGCTGGCAGTGCCGTGAAATCGCCGACCGCTCCAACCCTGCATCTCGAGAACCCGCCTTGTCCGAAGTAACTCATGTTTGCTTCCGCGAGACGGGCTCGATCATCCAAGAAGGAAAGAAGCCCCCCACGCGCTTGCCTGAAGCACCGTGGGAGGCGTTAATTCGCAGATTCGATGCCGAACCACGAGGGCACCGCGGACGATGTATCCGAATATCTTGTAATACAACAACTTAGAGAAACTGCCCCCTGAACGTCGGCCCCACGACATGCCTATGATTCGGCATGAGCTGCCTGAAAGTTGGGCAGAGCACAATCATGCGGGACGCCAGCAACCACATCCATTCAGGGAGAACACACACTTCCAATGGAAGGGAATGGGCTCACTCCGTGGAATCGAGGTGGTCCCAGGGAAGTTGAGCCGCTTCGGTAAGCCGGTTGAAGAACGCGGCCAGGGTGATGTGATGAACGATCTCGGCCGTCTCGTGCGGCGAATAATGCTGCCGAACCGCCGCGATATCCTCGTCGGTGATCTGCTGGGGAACAACGGTCAATCGGCGTGTCAGATTCAGCACCGCCGCCACCGAGGGCTCCAACCGATCGACTTGGTCCAAGGCGAAGATCTGTTCGTCCGAGTAACCAAGGCGGTGAAGACGGTCGCGAGCGACGGCCTGCGCGTACCAGGCGTGATCATGCCGAGCGGCCAGCCAGGCGATTTCCGATCGGCGGCGAGCGTCCAGTTCTCCCTGCTCCTCCGCCGCAATCAAGTAGGCCATCCACATCTTTCCCGTTTCGGGAAAATGCGCCAGCAACTGGGCATGCCGAGGAAGGGGGGAGCCCTCGGACCAACCCAGCCACTGGCGTGTCTCCTCTTCATCCACCAAGGGGAACCGACTGGATCGCGACGCGATCTTCGTGACCTCTCGCGTCCACGTTTCCCGGTCGGGCAAGCCGGGACGCTCGGGAACCTGCTGAACTGCCACTCGAGTCGGCTTGTCTTCAAATCGAGGAGACGTGAAGGTGAGAAATGTCCGATGGTCCTCCTGGGGAATCCCCAATGCATCGGTCCAGCGGTTCGTCGCGTTGTACCGGGAGACGAGAAAGAGGACTTCCAAGGGCTGAAAAGGAGGCCGTGATTGAAATGCTTCTCGTAAGGCCAGCACATCGGCATCCGAAATGGCATACGGAGCCAAAGTCAGCTTGCGCGTGAAGGCATAGGCTGCTTGTCGCTCCGGAGAATGCGATTCCCAATCCCCATCCAGACTGGCGATCGCGTCGTCATCCAGACCGGCCGAAAGCAACTTGTTTTCCTGATGCCCCAGGCAGTAGTGGCAGTTATTGACTCGCGACACAATCCAGAAAAGTTCGGTGGCAAAGGCGTAGTCGAGCGTCATGTTCGGATCCTGCCGAGCGGAGAATCCGCCGCTTTGCATCTCCGCCGGCAGGTAAAGGCGTCGCATGCGGCCGTTGTTGGCCACGCGTCGCTCTCCCTCTCTCGCTTCTCCTCCATCAGCCGACTCGGGAAACGGAAGACGCGGCGCTCGGAATTTGAGCCGCTCCAAAGCTTGCTTCACTTCCAGTCGGGTCACCGGAATCGGCTTGGGCTCGCTACTCGCTTCCTCACCTTGGACCAAACGGGAATCGACGAAGGGTGCGAGGAGAGTCAGTACTCCCCAAGCCGCGACCAAAGCAGGGAGAGATGTTCGATGTCGAGCGGAGGAGGTGAACCGGTGGTATTTCCGGGTATGCATGTTCAATGATCCTTTCGGAAAAACTCTCATGGATTCGCAATATTGTTGAGTGATGAGTGGTGCCGGCCTTCGGCTGCCGCCGAAACCGGGCATTTACTCAGGGCATTTATTCAGAACTTTTTTTCTGGGCAGCGGAAGGCTGGTTGGCCCGAGACCGGCGGGAGACGCTGGGCCGCGGAGGACTTCACGAGTCATCTCGAATAATGCTCCAGTTCGCTCCCGAGGTCACCAGATAACTGACGTCTCGCTGGCTTGTCCTGGACCGTTCCCGCTCCTCCAAGCCGAGTCGAACGCGAAAGCGGACTTGGTTTCCTTGAGAGACTCCGTCATCCAAAATCGTGAATTCCTGGAGCCGTCCGCCAAACAACCATTGCTCGTCCGCCATGTGGATCGCCGGTCGCTGATCATGCAAGTCCGAGGGCTCTCCCCCGGCCATCCATGCTTCGAGCGCGGAGGTGAGTGCTTGTCGAGCGGCGGATGGATCGGGAGGAGGGGAAGGAGTCCCCTGCCAGGAACAACCGATCAAGGGGCAACATCCCAGCAATCCGACCAGCAGGAAGGCGAGTCGGGGCCGACACCGACTACTTGCTTCGCGACTAGTATTCACCCACAACCTCCCCGCCTTTGCGAGTTCCGAGTGCTCGCCAGACAACCAGATCGATCGTCTCCGAGACGAAACGGACCGAGCCATCACAGAGCGACATGCTCACGCCACCCGGATGACTGCTTTGGGCCGAAGTGGCAATCCGCCCTGGAGGAAACATGCAGGAGCGGCTATTGGGAGGACTGACGTGAAAGTAGATCGAGGTGGAATGATAGCCCTGCAACCAGGGTGCCCCCACGGCACTGACGCGCTGGAAGGCCAGGTTCGTCGGATCGATGGCCATGCAATCCCGCATCGCCTCGTCGGGAGTCATGGGGTTGGTTTGCGGCCAGAAGGTGTCGTTTCGATGCCACGCTCCATTGTTGAAGTCCCCCGTTCCATGCTCGCTCAAGGCCGCCGTGTTGCTGGTGCCATCCAGGATTTCCGCAAGTCGCGTCCAGCTGTTCAGGTAAAAAACTCCATTCGGTCCCGTCATGCCGAAATTAGGATCCCCGGAATCGGCCGGTGGGAGCCCCCACAGGATTCCACTCCCTTGATTCACGCGATAATTGTTGGCCGCCCAACCGTCCGGCAAGACCGACTGGGGATCCGACGGACACTGAAAAATGGAGATCGGGACAGCTCGCGCCAGATCATTACTGGGGTGATTCCAGCCCACGCGGAAATCAACCAGATCATGAACGTGTCCCTGCTCGATAAAGGGGAGCAAGAACGCATGGGTGGAGATTCCCTGAAGAGTGCGACCGGCCGGCAAGGCTCGGTGAGTATCATGGTAATTGTGCAGCGCGAGCGTCAATTGCTTGAAGTTATTTCCGCATTGCATCCGCCGAGCGGTCTCGCGTGCCGCTTGGACGGCGGGGAGTAGCAAGGAAACAAGTATCCCAATGATGGCGATAACGACCAGCAGTTCCACGAGCGTGAACGCTCGACGGGATCGCCGGCAAAGCCGACTCGGAGCAGCGGAGCGGCCATCGGGCCCCTCCCGGTAATCGCTCGCGGCTGGGCGAGTGTACTTGGCAAGTCGGTCATCCGTAAGCAAGGCAAACACCTCGCTGGAGGACGAATGGAGAGAGGCAGAGCGCAGAGCGCAGAGGGTCACGGACATGGAGATTTTCCCAGGAAGTTAGCGATTCGAAGAGACTTCCATCACCGGCTAATCATCCGAAATCCCCATCTTTCAGCAGTGACGGCCCACAAACTTGACCAGGACCTGACAGTCAGACAGGTCGCCGGGGCAAGATAACTTCGACTGGGCCGAACCCCCTGACACGAACAGGGGTCACTCGAGAGGAACGCACGGCACGGGGCCGACGGCGCGCACAATCGAGGGATGCTCAAAACGGGACAACCGGCGAGGAAAGCCGGACAGGACGAGCCGATGATTGACGCAGGACGAAAGGAGAAGGTCCTACATCAGCTCGGGAGGCCGATCGAGCCTCATGGGAAATCCAGCGAGAGCGCGAGAAGAGTTACCCGAAGACTTCATTCGAGCCGCGTTGTGGGCGAAACGCTGAGAATTCGTGCTGAAACCGGTCGCGGGTGGGTTATCCCGAGGCGAAGGAAAGGTCGTTGGGGGAGCCGGGTCCACCGGCGCACGACCGTCACACCGGCAATCGTCACACGGTGGGAAATACTCCAGTTCCACCGACCAGCGATAAACCAGCAATTGGCGCATTTGCGGTTCATTCAGAACACGCCACTCGGGCTGGTACGGGAGCAGCTCATGGACCACCGATTTTCCGGCCACCATGACGTAGGTGCCGCACCCCCCTTCCACTCGATCCACGCAACTAAAGACCCCGACCAGCATGGTCAGCCAGACCAATGGGCGGGGCAAAAGTCGGAACGGATTGGTCGGGCAATTGTCCAAGAGGAAATCTCGATCCACCGAGGCTAAACCAGAACTAGCCGGAAAAGGGTCGAGGCAATGAAGAGATGGCTCGGCACTTTTCGTTCATCCAGCAAGTTAAACCGACATTCCCCCTCTGTCAACTATTTCGTCTACCGTTTTGTCTTGTCCACTTTGTTTTGGCGACCGTTTTGTCAATTACCCCCCACTTTTACTCCCAACTTTTACTCCCAACTGCCCGCCTTATTTTCCATGTTCGGAGCGAAAGTACTCGTATTATCCAACAGCGTGGGGTCGAGTTGCCTCCTGGAGCATGGAGATCGGTCCTCTCCGGGAGACCCGTTCCCACTGCCCCTCGTCCCGCACCAAAAGCCCCCCCGCAAAGGCGAGAGCATTCAGTGAAATACCTTCCACCACCTCACGCACTCGAGGGACCATGAACATCCATTGTCGAGTCACCAGGAGGTTGTAGGGGGCAGGGTCCGGGGAGCCCGATGGGTGAAGATGGAGAAAGTCGAGCATCTGGCGATAGAGGGAGGTCCATCGTCGTCCCTGACATTCCGCGTCAATCTCGGTGCCACTTCTTGGCCAATTTGACGGAGCCAAGGCGTGAGGAAAGGGAAGGGGGGCTTGCCAGATTCCCTCGGTTGCGGACGGGGTCGCCTGCTCCCAGACGCCGAGCAGGGGGAAGCCGGGCATTGGAGGATTGAGAAACGGGATCAGTTGCAGGTGCTTGTGAGGCTGACTCGCTCCGGCCACTCGCCCGGCATTGTAGAATCCCAAGCCCTCCAACTCCCCCAGTCCGGCCGCCAGCGCGCGGAAATCCCGCTCGTTCAAGGCCTCCTCCTGTCGCTGAAACTCACGAGTCACCAGCAGCAGGTGAGGAGCGACCACTTGGTACTTGTTCAGCAGGCAGACATATTGCGGCTCGACGTCACAGACGAAAAGGTCTTCCTCGTAG